>JBCDIP010000015.1:0-15263 GCA_038748855.1 Pseudomonadota bacterium | reverse complement strand
CTATGATGAGGCCGCAGAGCGCCTGCGCGCCGGCGGCTATGCCAACTCAGGCGAAGTGGACCGGGGCTTCATGGATTCGCTCTATTTCCGCGAGCCGCTCGGCCAGTTGCTTGAGCTGGCGTGCTACAAGTTTGAGCCGCCGGCAGGCTTCACCCATTCAGATGTTCTGAACAAGGCCCACCACATACGGGTTGAGGCCGGCGACATGAACATCACGCTCACGCATCTGAATGAAGCTCACGGCGCGCTGACGAATAGTTGACCGGCTGATAAGAGATTGAAACACTTCAGGGCTGAGCTGAAATCCGTTTGAAACGAGAGGTTTCCATAGTCTGAGCATCCAAAGCAACTTGCTCAAACAATAAGGAAACCCAATGAACCAACACGCAAAAATCAGCGCCGCCCCCGACTATGCGGCCATTAAGCAAAAGCAAAATGCAGCCTGGAACTCCGGCGACTACACCCGAATCGGCTCCACTTTGCAGATCACAGGCGAAGAGCTCGCCGAAGCGGCCGCCCTTGCGCCGGGCGCAAAAGTGCTGGACGTGGCAGCCGGAAACGGCAACGCCACCCTGGCCTTTGCCCGCCGCTTCTGTGAGGTCACCTCAACCGACTATGTGGCCGACCTCTTAAAGGCGGGCGAAGCGCGCGCCGCTGCTGATGGCCTAGACGTTACCTACCAGGTGGCTGATGCAGAAGACCTGCCGTTCGCGGACAATAGCTTCGACGCGGTAGTCTCGTCTTTCGGCGTCATGTTCGCCCCGAACCAGACCCAGGCCGCCGCAGAGCTTCTGCGCACTTGCCGGCCCGGCGGCAAGATCGCGCTGGCCAACTGGACGCCGGAAAGCTTTATCGGCGCCCTGTTCAAGACACTCGGCAAACACGTGCCGCCCCCGGCAGGCCTGAACTCACCGGCCCTTTGGGGCACAACCAGTTGGCTCTCCCAGGTCTTTGGCGACGGCGCCAGCCACATTGAGGTGAAGCGCAAGACCTTCAACTTCCGCTATGCCACACCCCAAACGTTCGTGGATTTCTTCCGCACCTACTACGGTCCGGTCCACAAGGCATTTGCCGCAGTGGGCGAAACCGGAGCGGACGCGCTGGAGAGTGATATCCTGGAGACCATCGCACGGTTTGACGTCTCCGGCGATGACACCATGATGGTTCCGTCCGAATATGCGGAGATCGTCATCACCAAAGCCTAACCCGAAAGATCCGGCCCCTGAGCCTTGCGCGTTCGGGGGTCGGAATAGATTTTCAATCTTGACAATTTACTTTGCGAACCTATTTATGGTCAAAGTTGACAATAAATAGGTTCAGCGAAACATGCCGCGCCCCAGCCTCAAAGAACAACGTTCTGAGGAGATCCTCACCGCCTTTGCAAGATGCGTCGCCCGGTTTGGCGTGGACGGCGCAACCTTGGAAGTTGTGGCAGCAGAAGCCGGCGTTTCGCGGCCCTCTGTGCGCCATTTCGTGGGAAATCGCGAGGATCTCATTGATGCCCTGGCAGCCCATGTGCGGCGCGACTATCAGGCCAAGATGGAAACCCTGTTCGCCTGGCTGCCGCAGACCGGACGCATCGAGGCCCTCATAGAGTTCATGTTCGCGCCCAACGCGGCCAGCTCCTCAGAAGATGTTGCCTTGGCCCAAGCCCTCATGGCCGCCGCAGATCGTTACCCCTCCGTGGCAGCGCCACTGAAAGGCTGGATCATGGAGTTTGACCAGCGCATTCAAGACGAGCTTTCAATCCATGCTCCGAACGCCAGCCCTCAGGACATTGCAGGCGCCGCGTTCGGCATCCTCTCGCTGTACTTCAACATCGATGCGCTCTCACAATTGCGCATGCCGGATCACTATGGAGCCGCGGCAAAGACCGCGGCTCTGAACCTGGTCGCACATCTGGAGGAAACCTCACATGGATCAGACTAAGTGGCTGACCGTGGCCGCACTCGTCATCTTGACGATCGCCACAGTGCAAGAATGGTACTGGGTCTGGGGACTTCTCTTCATTTATTGGGGTGTTGGGGGTGTGCGGTCCGGATCAGCCTTCGTGGTTGAAAACATCCTGCGCGCCGAGAACCCGGCTCTGTTTTGGCTCATCAGCGCCATGTGGCTCGGCTTTGGCGCCTTTTATGTTTACGCCGACCTCGCCTGGCGCCTGTCCCAGTCGTAAGGATCTCCCATGGCTTCGCCACAAATGATGCACGTGTTGCCCGTTGCGGCATACACCACACAAGACTGGTTTGACCGCGAACAACACGAGATCTTCTCGCGCACCTGGGCGTACGCAGGGTTTGCGGAAGACCTCAGCGAACCAGGCCAGTATTTGAGCGTTCAAGCCGGGCTCAACAACATTTTCATCATCATGGGCCGCGACCGCCGCCTCAGAGCCTTCCACAATATCTGCCGCCACCGGGGCACCCAGCTCTTGCGCGCGGCCGGCAAGAGCCAGAAGGCCATCACCTGCCCCTATCATGACTGGACCTATGATCTGGAAGGCAATCTGGTGTCGGTGCCTGAGGAGCGCACAGAGTTTCGCGGGCTCGACAAATCATGCCTGGGGCTCAAGCCAGCCTCGGTGGATATCTGGCGCAGCATGATCTTCGTGCATCCGGATCCAGATGCAGGCTCCATCATGACCTGGTTCGGCGAGGTGGAGCCGCATTTGGGGCCCCACGAGGTGGATGAGCTGGTGGAGTATCCAGAGGCGCACACGAGCTACGAGATCAAAGCCAACTGGAAGATCGTGGTGGAGAACTACATCGACGTCTACCACCTGGCCCATCTCCACGCGGGCACGCTCGCCCAGTATGATCACGCGAAGGCGGAGTTCGGCTTCGTCGGCCCCCATTACGCGTTCTGGGAGCCGCTTTCGGCAGACTACGCAGAGAACCTGGAGGCCAACGCCCCCACCCCGCTCGTGCTGCCGCCGGATCAAGCCGGCGCCTGGGTGCCCATGCTGTTTCCGGGCATCGGGCTTGCCGAAAGCGAATCCAGCTGGTCCACCTTCATCATCACTCCGCTTGGTCCGGAGCTCACCCGCATCGAAAACCGCATGCGGGTCAAAAACGCCTCCAGCTGGACCTTCAAGAGCCAGGAGTGGAGCTCGTCCAGCTTCTGGGCAGACAAAATCAAGGGGAAATATGAGCCGGAGGACGGCGTGGACGATCCACTGACTGGGGGCGACTTCACGGCAGAAGACATCTACGCCTGCGAGCAGCAACAGAAGTCGCTGAAGAGCCCCTACTTCCAAGTGGGTGCCTCGGCTGAGCGCACCGAAAGCCCGGTGCGCCAGCACCAGCAAGTGGTGCTCGATGCTCTGGAGGGCCGCTTGTGAATGCCACGTTTCACAAGCTCACCGTTGCAGATGTGGTGCGCGAGACCGATCAGGCCAACAGCATTTCGTTTCAGGTGCCCCCGGAGCTGACAGAAACCTTCGCTTGGCGCGCCGGCCAGCACATTACCGTGCGCTTTGAGCTGGCAGGCGAAGAGGTGCGCCGCTCCTACTCGATCTCATCGTCGCCCCATGACAGGGCCCCTTTGCGCATTACGGTGAAGCGTGTGAGCGGCGGCATTGCCTCCAACCACATCAACGACGCCATCAAACCCGGCATGGAGATCGAGGCCCTGCCCCCCTTCGGCAGCTTCTGCCTGGACGCCGAACCCATGGGCCGGCGCACCCACTACTTCTTCGCCGCCGGCTCCGGCATCACGCCCATCTTCGCCATGATCAATGCGGTGCTGAGCGCAGAGCCTTACTCGGTGGTCTATCTGGCCTACGGGAACACCAACGCTGACAGCGTGATCTTCCGAGATGCAATCGGCGAGCTCGCCACTGCCCACTCGGACCGGTTTGCCGTCGCCCACCTCTTCTCCGCGCCGTCAATTTGGAAGTCCGAACCCTATTGGCGCAGGGGAAAGCTAGATGCGGCCGCGGTTGCTCAGTTCATCGTCGAACACCCGCCCTATGCTCAAGACACGCAGTATTTCATCTGCGGCCCCGGCAGCATGAACAGTCACGTCAAAGCGGCCCTCATGGCCATTGATGTTCCGCCATCGCGCATTCACATGGAGAGCTTCGGCGGCGGCGAAGTGGATGACAGCGTTGAAGGTGTGGCCGCCAGCGCTCAGGTGCAGCTCGATGGCCAGCAGCACGAGGTCTCCATCACCGCGGGACAAACCCTGCTCGAAGCGCTGCGCGCCGCCGGCCTGGAGCCGCCCTACTCCTGCCAGGCCGGGGTCTGCTCCGCCTGCCGTGCGAAGCTTACCGAAGGATCGGTTCACATGCGCGCGCGCATGGCGTTGGAGGATCACGAGGTCGAGGCTGGCCACATCCTAACCTGCCAGTCGGTGGCCACCAGCGACCATCTCGAGGTCACCTTCGCCCCCTGAAACACGATTGAAACAAATGAAACCCGGGCAGACATAAACGGCATACGTTGAAACACCATACTCCAGCCTATCGAGACGCCACTCACATTGATGACTGGAGGATGCATCACATGAACGCCGTCGCCACACCCTTCGCGAACCCTCGCTCCAAAGACACCTTTGAGATCGTCAAGATGGTGCTCATCGCCACAGTCACGATCGCCCTCATGGCCGTCGCCATCTTAAGCTGACAATAAGAAGGGGCCAGAGCTCCCAAAACCCGAATACCCAAACGGCGCCGAGTGCTTCCACCTCCCCCTCCCATCGGCGTCTTTTCAACCCCCGGGCCCCAATGCCTGGGGGTTAATTTTTGGTATAACCACTTATGCGCGAAGCATTATTTTCCCTCATAAGTTGCTTTATCAAATTTTAACAACCTGATTCGGCAATCCTTAAATCCCGTTTCATACGGTAATTTACTGAAAATTATCGATAAACCGGGGTTTAAAATGGATATCGCACTTACACTCATAAGTTCAACCTTAAGTAGATGGATTAAAGACAAAAGCGGCAACATAGTCATTTCGTTCGCAATTACACTCATACCGTTTATTGCGGCCGCCGGCATGGCACTGGACTATGCACGCGGTGTCGTCGTCAGAACCAAGCTCCAAAGCAGCCTTGATGCCTCGGCCCTCGCCGCAGCCTCATTGCAAAATGCCAGTAACAGCGAGCGGCTGAAGAAAGCTCTGATCGTGTTCTACGCCAACCATTCAAAACCAGCCCTGACACCGAGGATGACCGTTTCGTTTGGGGAGGACGAAGTCCGTGTGAACGCGACGGTCCATCTCAAGAACGCCTTCATGAAAGCACTTGGCCGGCCCACCACAAGAGTTGTGGCCAGCGCAACAGCTGGCTACGGCACGGTCAGTGGCCCGTGCGTCCTCACGCTCAACGAGCGCAGTAAGGAGGCCCTGATGTTGAACTCTGATTCCCGCATCGAATCGCCCAACTGCACCGTCCAGGTAAACTCCACCC
Organism: Pseudomonadota bacterium; assembly: GCA_038748855.1. Lineage (GTDB taxonomy): Bacteria > Pseudomonadota > Alphaproteobacteria > Rhizobiales > CAJQND01 > JAAEUE01. The sequence goes on along the minus strand of JBCDIP010000015.1, from coordinate 9,854 downwards.
ACCGCAGCGCCCTCTTCGCCAATTCCAAGAGCGGCATCAATGCAGACACCATCTGTGTGGCTGGAGACTGGGACACCAATGGCGGCTCGTCATTCTCGCCGCGCCCGGAAGACTGTCCGGCCGTAAAGGACCCGCTGGCACATCTGCCAAAGCCCCCTGAAGCCAACGGCTCCTGCGATTGGTACGATCGCACGGTCAAAGGCCGCACGCGTCTTCGCCCCGGCGTCTATTGCAAGAAGCTGGAGCTGGACAGCGGGGCCCGGGTCACATTTGAGCCAGGTATATACATAATGCGTGACGGCGAATTCATCGTGAACAGCGGCTCGCGCGCCACCGGGCACGACATGATGATGTACCTCGAAGGCTCCAACAATGCGCGCTTCAACATCAACTCTGACAGCCATATTGAGTTTCGCGGGCGCACCAGCGGGCCCTATGCAGGACTGGTGTTCTTCCAGGAACGCGGCTCCCGGGCGGACTACTCCATTCTCAACAGCGATTCGTCCTCGATCATCGAAGGGGTCATCTACCTGCCCTCCACGCCATTGCACCTGAACAGCAAGGGCCGCATCTCCAGCGCATCGCCCTGGACCGCCGTCATCGTCAACGAGCTGGAGCTAAACTCAGACTCAGTGATGAATATAAACACCGACTATGCCTCCAGCTCTGTGCCCGTACCGGCGGGCATTGGCCCGGGAGACGGCACCGGCGCCGCTGTGCTCTTGAAGCACTAGACCGACACCTGGCGGCTGCAAGCATTAATTCTCTTATGGATTACCCCTTGCAGCCGCTTGTCGCGCCCGCAAAAGAGGTCTAAGAGACCCTTTTGATGAACGCACTTTCCCCCCACCGCGAACAAATCCTCTCTCAGAACCATTTACTGGGTATTGAGGGACTATCTCCCCCCGAAATCACGCGCCTTTTGGACCTTGCCGACACCTATGTTGAGCTGTCGCTGCAGATCAACAAGAAACAGGACACCTTGCGCGGGCGCACCCAGATCAACGTGTTCTTTGAGAACTCCACCCGCACGCAATCCTCCTTTGAACTGGCCGGCAAACGTCTCGGCGCCGATGTGATGAACATGTCGGTCAAGGGCTCTTCGGTCAGCAAGGGCGAGACCCTGGTGGACACGGCCATCACGCTGAACGCCATGCACCCCGACCTCCTGGTCATCCGCCACTCCTCAGCCGGCGCGTGCGAGCTCCTGGCCCAGAAGGTGGACTGCGCCGTGGTCAACGCGGGAGACGGTAGCCACGAGCACCCCACCCAGGCGCTCTTGGATGCGCTGACCATCCGCCGCCGCAAGGGCCGCCTGCAAGGGCTCACGGTGGCTATCTGCGGCGACATTCTCCATTCGCGCGTGGCCCGCTCCAACATTCTCCTGTTGCACACCATGGGCGCGCGCGTCCGGGTGGTTGCGCCCACAACTCTACTGCCGCCAGACGCTGACCGGCTGGGCGTTGAGGTGTTCACCGATTTTGAAGCCGGCATTGCAGACTGCGACATTGTCATGATGCTGCGCCTGCAGCTGGAACGCATGAACGGTGCGTTCGTGCCCTCAACCCGGGAGTACTATCGCTTCTTCGGCCTCAACCGGGAAAAGCTGAAAGTGGCCAAGCCAGATGCTCTGGTCATGCACCCCGGCCCCATGAACCGGGGCGTTGAGATCGCCTCCGCCGTGGCCGACGGGGTGCAAAGCGTGATCAAGGAGCAGGTGGAGATGGGGGTCGCCGTGCGCATGGCGGTGCTGGATGCCCTGTCGCGCAACCTGCCTGGAGGCGGCAACGCATGATGGTTCCAGCCGGACTGAGCCCGGGCCATATCGGCACGGTGTGTTACGTCAACGCACGCCTGTTCGATCCCGGTCAGAAGCTCGACACCAAGGGCGGCATCCGCGTCACCAACGGCATTATCAACAGCCTGGGCGCCAAGATCACCGCAAAGTCACGTCCCGCCAATGAGCAGATCGTCGACTGCAAGGGCCGCCTGCTGATCCCGGGCCTCGTCGACATGCGCGTCTTCGCAGGCGAGCCGGGCTTTGAATACAAAGAGACCCTGGCCACCGCCACTGAGTCCGCCGCCGCCGGCGGGGTCACCACCATCATCACCATGCCGAACACCGATCCGGTGATCGACGATGCCGCCCTGGTGGACTTCGTCCTGCGCAGGGCCCGCGACACCGGGCTGGTGCGCGTTGCGCCCATGGGCGCGCTCACAAAGGGCCTCAACGGCAAGGAGATGACCGAGTTCGGCCTCCTCCGCGAAGCCGGCGCCGTGGCCGTCACCGACGGCACACAATCTGTGGCGAACGCCCGGGTCCTGCGCCGGGCCATGGCCTATGCCCGCGACTTCGGCCTGCCCATCGTACAGCATGTGGAAGATGCTGACCTCGCCCTCAACGGCGTCATGAATGAGGGCGAGCTCTCCACGCGCCTTGGCCTGCCGGGCATTCCGGCCATGGCTGAACTGGTGGTGCTGGAGCGCGACCTAAGGCTGGTAGAGCTGACCGGCGCCGCCTATCACGCCGCCCAGATCTCTTGCCGCGCCTCCGTTGAGGCGATCCGGACGGCCAAGAAGAACGGACTGCCGGTCACCTGCGGCGTTTCCATCAACCACCTCTCCCTCAACGAGAACGATATCGGCTCCTACCGCACCTTCTTCAAACTCGCCCCGCCGCTGCGCAGCGAGGAAGACCGCAAGGCGCTGGTGGAAGGCGTCGCCGATGGCACCATCGATGTGATCGTCTCAGGCCACGACCCGGAGAACCCGGACACCAAGCGGCTGACCTTCGATGAGGCCGCCTTTGGCGCCATCGGGCTGGAAACACTGCTGGCCGCCGCCCACGGGCTGCATCTCAACGAAGGCCTTCCGCTGGAAACTCTCATTGAGGCCATGACCCGCACGCCGGCTCAAATCCTCTCTCTGGAAGCCGGTGCCCTGACAGAGGGCGCCCCGGCCGATTTCTGCCTGTTTGATGAGAAGATCACCTGGACGGTGGAAGAATGGGGCCTTAAGTCCAAATCCAACAACACGCCCTTTGAGGACCGGATCATGCAAGGCCGCGTGGTGCAAACGGTCGTGGCCGGCCAGACAGCCTACGAGCTGGACGGACCATGAGCTTCGATCAGCCGATACTGATCTACCTCCTGGCCGCTCTGGGTGGCTATCTGCTCGGCTCCATCCCTTTCGGCCTTGTCCTGACAAAGCTCGCCGGCAAGGGCGATGTGCGCTCCATCGGATCCGGCAACATCGGCGCCACGAACGTATTGCGCACCGGCTCCAAAGCGCTCGCCGCCGGCACGCTTGTCTGCGATGTGCTGAAGGGCTTTGTGCCCGCCCTGGTAGCCAAGGCCTGGGGCCTCGAGGTGGGAGTGATTGCCGGCTTTGCCGCCTTCCTCGGCCATTTACTGCCCGTTTGGCTGGGCTTTAAGGGTGGCAAGGGTGTGGCCACCTATATCGGCGTTCTGGCCGGGTTGTTCTGGCCGGCCGTGGTCTTCTTCTGCGCCACGTGGCTGGTGGTGGCGCTCATCTTCAAAATCTCCTCCCTCTCCGCCCTGGTGGCTGCAGCCTTGACACCTGTGGCTGTTTTCGTGTTGGGTATGCCCGCATTGGTGGTGCCGCTCGGTGTCTTTGCGGCGATCATCTTCTGGAAACACCGCGAGAACATTCAGCGCCTCTTGCACGGCCAGGAATCCAAGATCTCCTTCCGCAAGAGCTGAGAAACGTTCGCGCGGCCTAGGCAACCGGGGGCGGTATGTCAGACACGCTGGACGACGCGCAGCGCCGCGACTGGCTGCGGCTGATTCAATCTGAAAATGTGGGACCGGCGACCTTTCGCAAGCTCCTCAACCGCTATGGCGGCGCCGGGGCGGCGTTGAAGGCACTGCCCGAGCTCTCCAGGCGCGGCGGCTTGCGCCGGCGCATCCGGATCTACCCTGAAGAGGCCGCGATCCGGGACATGGAGAACGCCCGCCGCATCGGCGCCCGCTTCGTGGCCCTGGGCGAGCCGGACTATCCGGCCCTTCTGAAACATGCCGACACGGCCCCGCCGCTCCTCTGCGCCAAGGGAACACTCGCCGGCTCTGAGCGGCTGTGCCTGGCCATCGTCGGCGCCCGCAACGCTTCGGCACTTGGGCGCAAGTTCGCCCGCCAAATCGCCGGCGATCTGGGCGCTGCCGGTTTCACCATCGTCTCCGGCCTCGCCCGCGGCATCGACACCGCAGCCCATGAAGCCGCCTGCCGCTCGGGCACCGGCGCCGTGCTCGCCGGCGGGATCGACATCATCTACCCCCCTGAAAACGATACGCTCTATCGCCAGATCATCGAGGCGGGCGGCGCCATCGTCACGGAGATGACGCCGGGCACCAAGCCGCAAGCCAAGCACTTCCCGCGCCGCAACCGGATCATTTCAGGCATGAGCTTCGGCACTATTGTGGTGGAAGCGGCCAAGCGCTCCGGCTCCCTGATCACCGCGCGCCTGGCTTTAGAGCAAGGCCGCGAGGTCTTCGCCGTCCCCGGCTCGCCCCTGGACCCGCGCGCGCAAGGCACGAACGGCTTGATCCGCCAGGGCGCCGTGCTCACCGAAAGCGCCAGGGACGTGTTGGACGTGATCCAGCCGCTTCTTGGGCGGGAGGATCCGCTTGGACTGACGTTGGATGACCCAGAGGCGCCGGATGAGGACATCGTGCCCGTCAAGGAGGTGCCGGAAACAGATCGCCAGCAGATCCTAGCCTTGCTCGGCCCGTCGCCCACCGAAATCGACGATTTGATCCGCGAAAGCGGTCAGGCCCCCGGCGCCGTGTTTCTGGTGCTCCTGGAGCTGGAACTAGCCGGCCGCCTGCAGCGGCATACGGGCAGCTTGGTGTCGCTGCTATGACGAAGGGAGCAAAACTCAACCATCAGGGCCAAATAGGCTGAATCCTTCAACGTGATCAGGGCCTTACGCGAAATTGGGTTCGTTTCGCAGAAATAGACTTTCTGCGTCTTGATACGATGCGCTCCAACCCAACACCTATCCGTCATCCCCGCGCAGGCGGGGATCCATTCAACCAATTGCTCATCGCGAGGCGTCTGGAGACCCGCCTCCGCGGGCATGACGAATTTAGCTAAGGCTCCTTGGCGTTCCCATTATTCGCCTGGATCTCCGCTTCTTGATAAGCCATCTCAAGCAGATACACCAAAAACTTCATCTGAAACGTCACCGCCAATTTGCGCATCTCAAACAGGCTCGCGGCGATGAACGCAGCAATATCGGCAGGATTGGCATCGCGCAGTTCGTCGGCCAGCTTGCCCTCAAAGCTCGCACCTTCGGCCTCGCCGAAATCGGGTCCATCCGCATTCTTGTTCTTCATTGGCCCCAGCTCAGTTGATCGAACAGAGTGCCGACACTATCGGCATACGGGGCCAACCTAACGTGCTTCCCTATGGTAGTAAACTAAAATGCAACTCAATCTTAAATTGCAATCATAAGTTGAACCGACGTGCATAAACCGGGCGCGCGAATTGCCCGCTTGACCCTCGCCCTGGCCATTCCGTATCGTTCGCCCCTTGCCCAGCCTCAAGGCTTAAGAGGAAACAAGCCCATGGCGTCCCCGCCCAGCAAAGACCCGCTTCTTCAGCCGCTTAAACTTAAACACCTCACATTGCGCAACCGCATCATGAGCACCAGCCATGCCTGCGGCCTTGAAGATGAGCACGGCTATCCGGCTGACCGCTACCAGACCTATCACGAAGAAAAGGCCAAAGGGGGCATCGCGCTCACCATGTTCGGCGGATCGTCGAACGTGGCCCCCGATTCGCCTTCCGTCTTCCGCCAGCTCTACGTGGGCGATGACGGCGTCATCCCACATTTGCAGCGCTTTTCAGAGCGCATCCACGCCCAGGGCGCTGCCCTCATGGTCCAGATCACCCATCTGGGCCGGCGCGGCGATCCGCACATGGGCAACTACCTGCCCACCATCGCGCCCTCAACTGTGCGCGAAACCCTGCACCGCTCCATCCCCAAGCAGATGGACGACGATGATATCGCCCGCGTCGTGAAAGCCTTTGGCGAGGCCGCGCGCCGCTGCAAGGAAGGCGGCCTCGACGGCCTGGAGACCCTCTCCGGCGCCCACCTGATCGGCCAGTTCCTCTCACCCGCCACCAACCAACGCACGGACGGATATGGGGGCTCAATCGAGAACCGCTGCCGCTTCGGCCTCATGGTCTATGACGAAATCCGCCGTGTGGTGGGAGATGAGTTCATTGTCGGCTTCCGCTACGTTGTGGATGAGGCGATGGCGGACGGGCTCTCGTTTGAAGACTGCGTGAAGATCGCCACCATCTTTGAGAAGTCCGGCACGATCGACTTCTTCAACGCCGTCTATGGCCGCATGGACACAGCCTTCGGCTTGGCCGCCCACAACATGCCCGGCATGGCCTCGCCCCTCGGCCCCTGGCTCGCAAAGGCCGCCGCCTTCAAGCAGGAGATCTCCCTGCCCGTCTTCCACGCTGCCCGCATCGCCGATGTGGCCACCGCCCGGCACGCGATCTCCGAAGGCCTGATCGATATGGCCGGGATGACCCGGGCCCACATTGCCGACCCGCACCTTGTTTCAAAGCTCGCCGCCGGTGAGGAAGAGCGCATCCGCCCGTGCGTCGGCGCCACCCACTGTATGAGCGACAGCCGGCCCAGTTGCCTGCACAACCCCTCCACAGGGCGCGAGCGCAAACTGCCGCACGCCGTGGCGCCCGCGGAGGTGAAGAAGAACGTGGTCGTCGTGGGCGGAGGGCCGGCCGGTCTTGAGGCGGCGCGGGTCCTGGCCCTGCGTGGCCATGAGGTGAAGCTCTTCGAAGCGGCCAATGCTCTGGGCGGCCAGGTGCGCCTTGCCGCCACGGCCAGCTGGCGCGGCGATGTGATCGGACTTGCCGACTGGCGGGCCGCTGAGCTGGAGCGCCTAGGCGTGAATGTGGTTATGAACAAATATGCCGAACTCTCTGATGTTCTTGAGGAAAGCCCTGACATCATCATCATCGCCACAGGCGGGGTGCCAAACCTTGAGTGGCTGCCGGGCGGGGACTTATGCACCTCCTCCTGGGACGCCTTGAGCGAGCCTCTGCCCGAGGGCGGGCACACACTCGTCTACAACGGCACGGGCCGCCACGCTGCACTCACCTGTGCGGAGCGGTTCGCCATGGCGGGCCACGAAGTGGAGCTGGTGACGATTGATGATTCCATGTCCATGGAGATGGGCTATGCGGAAAAGGTCATCTGGAAGCGCAGGGCCTATGAGCTGAAGCTCCCGCGCACCTTCGATGAACGGCTGATCTCCGTTGAGCGCGACGGCAACAGGCTGTCAGCCCTCTTCCGAAATGAGGTGACGGATGAGGAAAGCCGCAGGAGTGCTGATCAGATCATCGTTGAATATGGAACTGTGCCGGCGGATGAGTTCACCGATACCCTGCGGGGAAACGCAAAGAACAATGGCACCACGGACATTGATGCGCTTCTGAATGGTGACGCACAGCCCAATGATGCGGCGCCTGACGGTCCTTATGAGCTCCATCGGATTGGCGATGCGGTGACCAGCCGGGACATCTCCTCAGCCATTATGGATGCTTTCCGCCTATGCCGGACGTTGTAGGGGGGATGAGCGTAAAGGGCCGCGTCCTTGCGACAGCGAGGACCTTCTCCGCCAGAGAAAAGATTCGAGCTATGGGCCCTGGCGTTCGCAAGGGCGCGGGAACGCAAAAAAGGCCCTTTTTTCCCCCCGTGACCATCCTACACTTGCGCGTCAGCCGTCGAGCGACTAAATCCCACGGTCGTGTCCCTGGTTTCGATTGCTCCCATAAAAGGAACGTTGTCAGCTTATGAACGTTGTTGTTGTCGAGTCCCCGGCCAAAGCCAAAACAATAAACAAGTATCTGGGCTCAGATTACACCGTGCTGGCCTCCTATGGGCACGTGCGCGATCTGCCGTCCAAAGATGGCTCGGTGAAGCCGGATGACGATTTCTCCATGGTTTGGGACATGGACACAAAGTCGCGCCAGCGGGTCAACGATATCGCCAAGGCCCTCAAAGACGCCGACAAACTGATCCTCGCCACTGACCCGGACCGGGAAGGCGAAGCCATTTCCTGGCACGTGCTCGACATCTTGCGCGAAAAAGGCGCGCTGAAAGACAAGGATGTGGCCCGCGTTGTCTTCAACGCCATCACCAAATCCGCCGTCACCGCGGCCATGGAAAATGCCCGCGACCTGGATGAGGATCTGGTGGAGGCCTACCTTGCCCGGCGCGCACTCGACTATTTGGTTGGCTTTACCTTAAGCCCCGTTCTGTGGCGCAAGCTGCCGGGCTCGCGTTCCGCCGGCCGCGTGCAATCTGTGGCCCTGCGCCTGGTGTGTGACCGGGAGCTGGAGATTGAGGCCTTTAAGTCGCAAGAATACTGGACCATCGAGGCCGACCTCAGAACCGCCGACGACAAACCCTTCCGCGCCCGCCTCAACGCAGTTGACGGCACCAAGCTCGGCAAGTTCGATGTGCCCGCCGAGGCCGATGCGAAGGCGATCGAGAGCGCCATCAAGGATGGGCGTTACACGGTGGATTCGGTTGAAGCCAAGCCCGCCAAGCGCAACCCGGCGGCGCCCTTCACCACTTCAACTCTGCAACAGGAAGCCTCGCGCAAACTGGGCTTCTCCTCTGCCCGCACCATGCAGATTGCCCAGAAGCTTTATGAGGGCATCAGCCTGGACGGCGAGACCACGGGCCTCATCACCTATATGCGGACAGACGGCGTGCAGATTGCCAACGAGGCGATCGCTGAGGCGCGCAACGTGATCCAGGATGATTTCGGCGAGCCTTATCTGCCGAGTTCTCCCCGCATCTATAAATCCAAGGCCAAGAACGCCCAAGAGGCGCACGAAGCCATCCGCCCCACCCGCCTTTGGCGCCGTCCGAAGGATGTGTCGAGCGCGCTGGAGGATGAACAGTTCAAGCTCTACGAACTCATCTGGAAGCGCACCATGGCCAGCCAGATGGAAAGCGCCGACTTTGAGCGCACCACGGCGGACGTGATCACCGAAGGCACGGACGGCAAGCGCTATACGCTTCGCGCCACCGGCCAGGTGGTGGTGTTTGACGGCTTCCTGAAACTCTATCAGGAAGGCCGCGACGATGAGGGCGAGGATGAAGACAGCCGCCGCCTGCCCAAAATGTCCAAGGGCGAAACCGTCGGCCTGGTCAAGCTGGAGCCCCTGCAGCACTTCACCGAGCCCCCGCCCCGCTTCACTGAGGCCACGCTGATCAAGCGCATGGAAGAGCTTGGCATCGGCCGGCCCTCCACCTACACGGCGATCCTCACAACCTTGCGCAACCGCGAATATGTGCGCATGGACAAAAAGCGCCTGATCCCTGAGGACAAGGGGCGCCTGGTCACCGCGTTCCTGGAAAGCTTCTTCCAGCGCTATGTGGAATATGACTTCACGGCCAACCTGGAAGAACAGCTCGACCGGATTTCTGCCGGTGAGCTGGACTGGAAGCAGGTGCTGAAAGACTTCTGGCGCGAGTTCTCCGATGCGGTGGGCGAAACCGCAGACTTGCGCATCACCCAAGTGCTTGATGCTCTGAACGAGCTGTTGGGGCCTCATGTGTTCCCGCAGCCTGAAGACGGCTCAGACCCCCGCGCCTGCCCCAATTGCGCAGACGGCCGCCTTTCCTTGAAGGTCGGCAAGTTCGGCGCTTTCGTAGGCTGCTCCAACTATCCTGAATGCCGCGTCACCCGCCAGTTCACCCAGGAAGAGGGTGAGGACGCCTCCAAGAAGGCGGCCATGAGCACCACGGGCATTGAGCTCGGCATTGATCCTGAAACCGGTTT
>JBCDIP010000014.1:0-15800 GCA_038748855.1 Pseudomonadota bacterium | reverse complement strand
GGAAAAAATGATGCCCAATGGCGGATCGCTTTTGACGCTGACCTATTTCGGCGCGGAAAAGGTCATGCCCCATTATAACGTGATGGGTGTGGCCAAGGCAGCTCTGGAAGCCAGCGTGCGCTACCTGGCCGAGGATCTGGGCAAGCAGAAGATCCGCGTCAATGCAGTGTCGGCAGGTCCGATCAAGACTCTGGCCGCCTCAGGCATTGGAGACTTCCGCTACATCCTGAAATGGAACGAGTACAACTCGCCTCTGCGCCGCACTGTGGGCACTGACGAGGTTGGCGACAGCGCGCTTTATCTGCTCTCAGATCTCAGCCGCGGCGTCACCGGCGAAGTGCACCATGTGGACTGCGGCTACAACCTGGTGGGCATGAAGGCGGAAGATGCGCCCGACATTTCGGTGGTGAAGTGATCAAGGACCTGCCCCCCTTCTTCTATTTCCGCCACGGCGAAACCGCCTGGAACAAGGAACGGCGCATTCAAGGGCAGATCGACGTGCCCCTGAACGCCACCGGCCATATGCAGGCCGAGGCCATGGCCAAGCGCCTGCTGCAAGAGGTTTCAGACCCCTCCGAATACCGCTTCGTCTGTAGCCCGCTTGAGCGCACGCGCCAGACCATGGGGTATGTGCTGAAGGCCTTCGGCTTGCCGGAAGATCACACCGACACGGACGACCGGCTGGTGGAGCTGGCCTATGGGGTCTGGGAGGGCGAGTTTTGGCCCGACCTGAATGCGGCCGGCATCGTTCCGGAGAAGAACCCTGAGGCCTTCCACGCCTGGCGCCCGGAGAAGGGCGAAAGCTATGTGGATGCCCAGGAACGCGCCCGCGATTGGCTCTCCAGTCTGGACCGGCCCCACATTGTCGTCGGCCATGGCGCGCTCAGCCGGGTGATCCGCGGGGTGATCTTCGGGTTGGAGCCCCGCGACATCATTCAGCTGAAGGTGCCGCAAACGCGGTTCTTCCGGGTTGCCGACGGTGGGCTCGACTGGTTTGACGCCGCCGACCTGGACGCCTAGAACAGCCCAAACTGTTTTCGTTCAGGCGCTGCCATGTCTCACAACACCTTCGGCCATATGTTCCGCATGACCACCTTTGGCGAAAGCCATGGGCCCGCGCTGGGCTGCGTGGTGGACGGGTGCCCGGCACTCCTGCCGCTCACCGAGGCCGATATCCAGGGGTTCATGGACAAACGCCGCCCCGGCCAATCAAAGTACACCACCCAGCGCCGCGAGCCCGATCAGGTGAAGATCCTCTCCGGCGTGTTTGAGGATGATGACGGCCAGCAAGTCACCACCGGTACTCCGATTTGCCTGATGATCGAGAACGTGGATCAGCGCTCCAAGGATTATTCTGAGATCAAGGATAAGTTCCGCCCCGGACATGCGGACTTCACCTACCTGGAGAAGTACGGCATTCGTGATTATCGCGGCGGCGGGCGCTCCTCGGCCCGGGAAACGGCAGCCCGCGTGGCGGCCGGTGCCGTTGCCCGCAAGGTCATCTCCGGCATGACCGTGCGCGGCGCTCTGGTGCAGATGGGCCCGCACAAGGTGGACCGGGACCGCTGGGACTGGGAGCAGGTGGATCAAAATCCCTTCTTCTGCCCGGACGCAGAAGCCGCAGAAGCCTGGGCGGACTATCTGGACGGGGTACGCAAGGCGGGGTCATCTTGCGGGGCTGTAATAGAGCTTGTGGCAAGCGGTGTTCCCATCGGCCTGGGCGCGCCCATCTATGGCAAACTCGACCAGGATATGGCGTCGGCCATGATGAGCATCAACGCGGTGAAGGGCGTTGAAATCGGCAATGGGTTTGAGGCCGCTGCGATTTCCGGCGAGGAGAACGCCGACGAGATCCGCATGGTGGACGGGGAGCGTCAGTTCCAGTCGAACCATGCAGGCGGCGTGTTGGGCGGCATCTCCACCGGTCAGGATGTGGTGGTGCGTTTTGCGGTCAAGCCCACATCCTCCATCCTCTCCCCGCGCAAGACGGTGGACCGCTTTGGCGAAGACGCAGAGATTGTCACCAAGGGGCGCCATGACCCGTGTGTGGGCATCCGTGCCGTGCCGGTGGGCGAGGCCATGATGGCCCTGGTTCTGGCTGATCATCTGTTGCGCCACCGGGCGCAAACGGGCGCGTGATGGACGTCGAAGCCCTTTTGTTCGATGTGTTCGGCACGGTGGTCGATTGGCGCGGCTCCATCACCTCTCAAATGGAGGCCTTCGGGGCCGAAAAGGGATATGACGCAGACTGGAACGCGTTTGCGGACCGTTGGCGTGCGCTCTACCAGCCGGCCATGGAGCAGGTGCGCGCAGAAGGGCGAGACTGGGTCATTCTCGACACGCTTCATGGCGAGAACTTAGACACAGCCTGGGCAGAATTCGGCTTGCCGCCGCTGGGGACGGACGAGCGCGCGCATCTGGTCCGGGCGTGGCACAGGCTCGACCCCTGGCCCGACGCCGTTGCAGGCCTGACGCGCCTGAAGACCAAGTACATCATTGCCCCGGTCTCCAACGGCAACATTGCCCTCATCACCAACATGGCCAAGCGGGCCGGCCTGCCGTGGGACGTGGTGCTGGGAGCTGAAGTCGCCCGGGCCTACAAGCCCATGCCGGAAGCTTACCTGCGCTCAGCGGCGGCCATTGGGCGTGCGCCTGGCCAGTGCATGATGGTGGCGGCCCATAATGACGACCTCCACGCCGCCAAGGCGCAAGGACTGAGGACGGCGTTCGTGCCAAGGCCCCTGGAGATGGGACCAGGCGGCGGCGCGGACACAGAGCCCACCGGAGACTGGGACTTCGTGGCGGACAGTTTTGAAGCATTGGCCGATCAGCTCGGCGCGGCTTGAGACAGATCCAGTTTTCAGAAAATCCAACTGATTAGTGCAAGCGATCATTAATCACCTATGGGTAGAAAGGGTTAGGCGCTGGGGGAGCACTTGGGACGAACGTCAACCGGGCCGCCAATGAACACCTATAAGCGCGTTTTGATCGTAGATGACGATGTCATCGTACGCACCATGCTCCGGGGCTACTTTGAAGCCCTTGAGGCAAGCTCAATCGAAGAAGCAACGGACGGGGTCGCAGCATCGCGCAAGATGAGCGCGTGGGATCTGCCGTTTGACCTCATTGTCACTGATTTGAGCATGCCGGATGAGGACGGCATCCAGTTCTTTCGCCGCCTCCAGGGCCAAGGCTATCGTGGCGATGTGGTGATTGTAAGCGGCCGAGACAGCTCGATCATCAGCACGGCAAAGAACCTGGCGGAAGGGCAAAACCTGAAAGTGCGCGGCTGCATTGCAAAGCCGCTGACGAAAGCCAAGCTCGATGAGGTGTTCGTCGACCGTCCGGCCCGGGCCCCGGCACCGGCGGCGCCGGCAAACTTGGACGCGGCCGCACTGTCCCTGCTGTTCAGAGACGGGGGTGTTGTTCCTTATTTCCAGCCAAAGGTCTCTGTGCGCACCGGCAAGATTGTCGGAGCGGAAGCGCTGGTGAGAGGCGAACATGAGACGCTTGGCAAGCTGGGGGCCTTCCAGATCATCAAGGCGGCCCGGCGATACAACATGATGGGCGAATTGACGGATGTGATGATTGATAAGGCGCTGGGTCAAATCAGCACCTGGCAGGATCAGGGCATGGAGTTGGATCTGGCGTTGAACATTGACCCTGACCAGCTCTGCGAGTTGGACCTTCCGGACCGGCTTCTATCAAAGGCGCGCAATGCGGGCATCAGGCCCGCGCGGATCATCATTGAGGTGACCGAAGAAAGCCTCAAATCCAATGGGCTTCAGGTGATGGATGTCTTGGCCCGTTTACGGATGAAGGGTTTCCGCACGTCGTCAGATGACTTTGGCACTGGCCGGTCCAACATGGACAGCCTGCAGACGCTGCCGTTTACCGAGCTGAAGATCGACCAGTCTTTCGTGTTTGAAGCGCTTACGCAGAATTTTGCGGATGCGGCGATCCAAACCACCGCCACACTGGCCCGGGTTTCGGGCTTGGAACTGGTGGCCGAGGGCGTTGAGACGCGCGAACAGCTGCATTATCTGGCTGATCTTAAGGTTTCTGTGGTGCAGGGATATCTGTTCTCCCCGCCGCTTCCGGCTCCCGAGTTCGAGGCTTGGTATCGCAGCAATGAAGGCTACGCGCCGGCGCATCTCTTCGAGCAGGAAAAAGTGCCCGCGGTGCTGCCCATCGCTTAGCCCGGCTTGTCGCACACCACCATCTTCGACATAAACACCGGCTTCTCGCGCACAGGCACAAGACCGGCTTCTTCAAAGATCGCGCCTAGGTCCTCCTTGATGAACGAGCCATAGAAGGGCTCGTGGAAGTTAAGGGGGAAGCTCTGCAGCATGCCGTCATAGCCGGGGGTGTCGCCCATCTGGAGGCTGTCCATGAAAATCAGGCGCCCGCCCGGCTTCAGCACCCGGAAGAACTCTGCGGCAATAATCCGCCGCACCTTCGGGGGCACCTCATGGAAGAGATAGATGCACGTGACCACATCCAGCTCCCCATCGGCAAAGGGCAAGGTCTCCGCATTGGCCGGCACATAGTCTATGCCTGTCCAGGGCTCCAGATATTCTTCCGCTTCGGCCAGATAGGCCTCTGACAGATCGCTGGCCACCGCTTTGATGCGCGGATAGGCCTGTTTCACAGCATCCAGGAAGCGCCCGGTGCCGCAGGCGACATCCGCCAGCTTCACCTTGCGCTGGTCGCGCCCGCGCATGAACTCTGCCAACGGCACCAGGCACTGGCGGCGCATAGCGTTGGTGGAGCCGGAGAAGAGCACATCCACCTGAAGGTCATACAGTTCAGCGGATTCTTCGGTGAGGTAACCGCCCGTCTGATAGTGGAAGTTCTGCAGGAAATAGGCCGGCAGCTTCTCCTTCAACTCGGCTGAATAGACCTCATCTCCGCGCCGTTCGGTGCGCCGTTCGGTGGCGCCCGGCAAGTCGGCAAAATAGAGCCTGCTGCGCCGGATCATCTCCAGAGGCGGGCCGTCGCGGTCGCGGGGCATGGGGTAGTGGCCAGCCTCAACGGCCGCGAGATCCTCCTGAAACACCGTGGCCAGATCACGCATCAAACGCTCAGGGCTGGGGCCCTCAGCGCGCGGCTTTTCCCGGCGCACATCATTCTCGCCCTTGGCGGTGTGAAAGCGCTGGGAGGCGAAATAGTGTCCCATATACCAGGCGACGCGGGCGCCTTGGCGGGCTGAGTATCCAAGCTTATCTAGTCTCGAAACCATGACATAAAGATCAGACACCTGCGTGCGGTTTTCAAGGGGCTCGCGCTGCGACAATGAACTCCACATTGCCGTCTGATCCGGTGATGGGCGAGGGGATGAGGCCGGTGACCGCCCAACCTTGATCGTCAGAGAGCCACCTGCAGATCTCTTCGCACACGCGCTCGCGGGTTGCGGCATCGCGCACAATGCCTCCTTTGCCCACCGCGTCCTTGCCGGCTTCGAACTGAGGCTTGATGAGCGCAAAGAGCCAGGCTCCGGGTTGAGCGAGGGCCAAAGCGGGTGGCAGGGCGAGCTTGAGGGAAATGAAGCTCACGTCAGAGACAATCACATCGATAGGCTCAGCAATACGTGACCCTGGCAGATCACGCGCATTCAGGCCCTCCAGGTTCACCACCCGCGCATCGTTCAGAAGGAGCTCGTGCAACTGGTCATGGCCCACATCCAGGGCGAACACTTTACGCGCCCCGGCCTCTAAGAGCACTTGCGTGAACCCTCCGGTGGAGGCCCCCACGTCCAACCCAACAGCGCCCTCAAGATCGGGTGAAAAATGCTCCAGTGCCGCGGCGAGTTTCAGCCCGGCGCGCGATACGTAGGGGTTCGCGTCCTCTGAAAGCGTGATCGATGCGGTGCCCAGAACCTTTTGGCTGGCTTTGGTGGCGGGCCGGCCGTCCACCTGGACATGGCCCTGAGAAATCGCCTCCTGCGCACGCGCCCGGCTAGAGGCGAGGCCGAGCTCAACGATCTGTTGGTCCAGGCGTTTGGTGGTGGTCATCTCTTCACCCACCATCATCCCCGCGAACGCGGGGATCCATCGCTACTCCACATCCAGCGGCTCAGTGCCGGCCGGTGCGCCCTCTTTGGTGAGCGTGATCTTTTCAATCCGCGCTTCAGCCTTCTTCAGTAGCGCTTCGCAATGGGCTTTCAGTTTCTCGCCGCGCTCATAGATCGAGATGGATTCTTCCAAATCCACCTTGCCCTGCTCCAGCTTGGCCACAATCTCTTCCAGCTCCTGCAGAGCGGCCTCAAATTTCATGGCCTGAATGTCGGCGCCGTCTTGATCTGCCATGGCTTGGAGCCCCTCACTTTTCCGCTGTTCCGCGCATGAGCGCTTGAATGTGCACCCCGGCCGAAGAGGCCAGCGCGCTGAGGTCATAGCCGCCTTCCAATACGGACACAACACGCCCATCGGCATGTTTGTCGGCAATCTCCATCAATCTGAGAGTAATCCACGCAAAATCTTCCTCTTCCAGCTGCAACCCGCCCAGTGGGTCCGCCCGGTGGGCATCAAAGCCCGCGGAGATGATGAGAAGATCCGGTTCAAATGCGTCCAGTGCCGGCAACACCGTCGTGGTCATGGCCTCGCGGAACACCGCCCCG
The DNA here is from genome assembly GCA_038748855.1 of Pseudomonadota bacterium. Lineage (GTDB taxonomy): Bacteria > Pseudomonadota > Alphaproteobacteria > Rhizobiales > CAJQND01 > JAAEUE01. Next base: position 9,181 of record JBCDIP010000014.1, on the reverse strand, counting down.
CTGTCCCCATGGCTAAGGGGGGCATTGAAGATATTGCCTTCGCCGGTCTCCGATTTTGCGCCGGTCCCGGGAAAGAGCGGCATCTGGTGCGTAGAGCCGTAGAAGAGATCGCCCTCAGACCAGAAGATCTCCTGGGTGCCATTGCCATGGTGCACGTCGAAATCCACCACCGCGACGCGCTCCAGATCATATTCCTCGCGGGCATAGTGGGCGGCCACGGCCACGTTATTGAACAGGCAAAAACCCATAGCCCGGCTGGTTTCCGCGTGATGGCCCGGCGGGCGGGTGGCGCAGAACACATTGTCCACCTCGCGCTGAGCCAGAGCATCCACCGCCCGGGTGGCCGCGCCCACGCCACGCAAGGCTGCCTCCAGGCTGTGCGGCGACATCCAGGTGTCCGGGTCAATCGCCTCCATGCCATGCTCCGGCGACAGGCCCTCGATCATGGACACATAGTCTTCCGGATGGGCCATAAGGACGCTCTCGCGCGAGGCTTGGGGGGCGTCTTCGCGGAGCAGATCATCAAAATGCTCGGAGGCCAAGATCTGGTTGAGCGCCCGCAGCCGGTCAGGCCGTTCCGGGTGACCTTCCGGTGTCTGGTGTTCAATGCAGATGTCGTGGCTGAGGAGAAGTGTCGTCATAAGTGTTTAGCCCTTCAAAGCGCAATGGCGTCAGGTGTGGTGGCGAAAAACGCATCCGCGCTGCCGCGCACCACCGAGGAAATCCCGCGCGCCTGGGGCAGATGGTTCTCGGCAAAGTAGCGTGCCTCCAGAATGCGTACGCCATCGGCGTCAGCCGTGCCTGCGTCCTGGCGCTGTGAGGCTGCAAGCGCCCCCTTGGCCAGCCAGCAGCCACCGGCGGTGAGCCCCATAAGCTTGGAATACGGGGTGGCGGATGCCAGCACCTTATCCAGGTTCTCAGGCAGTGTGTCGAGCATCCAGGCAGTGGCTTCCTCCAGCTCTTCGACCGCTGAGGTGAGCCGGTAGCCCGTGCGCCCGAAGCGCTCATCATTGGAGGCCATCACCGCATCGGCGATCTCCTTGAAGCTGTCGATCAGCCCGCGCACGGTGTCGCCGTTCTCCAAGGGCAGCTTACGGGTGGCAAGGTCAATGGCCTGGATGCCGTTGGTGCCCTCATAAATCGGCGTAATCCGGGCATAGCGCAGGTGCTGAGCTGCGCCGGTTTCCTCAATGAAGCCCATGCCGCCGAAAACCTGGATGCCGATGGACGCAACATCCACGCCCATCTCTGTGCCGAACGTCTTGGCCACGGGCGTGAGCAGGGCCGCTTCCAGCTCGCCCTGCTCGCGCACATCATCACTCTTGCCGAACTCTGCCCGGTCGAGGGCATTGGCCGAGGCATAGCAGATCGCCCGGGCGGCAGCGGTTTTGGTCTTCATGTCCATGAGCATGCGCCGGACATCCGGGTGCTCCACAATGGGCACCATACCGTCTGATCCGGGCCGGCGGCCCTGACGGCGCTCAAGGGCGTAGGCCAGCGCATGCTGAAACGCCCGCTCGGCGATCGCCACCCCTTGCATGCCCACGTTGAGGCGGGCGTGGTTCATCATGGTGAACATGCAGGCCAGCCCTCGGTTTTCCTCGCCCAAAAGCCAGCCAATGGCGCCTGTCTGCTCGCCATACTTCATCACGGCGGTGGGCGAGCCATGAATGCCCATCTTCTCTTCAAGCCCTGCGCACTTCACATCATTGCGCTCTCCCGGGCTGCCATCTGCGTTCACGAGGAACTTCGGCACCACGAACAGCGAGATGCCGCGCGTGCCCTCCGGCGCATCGGGCAGGCGGGCCAGCACGAGGTGGATGATGTTCTCCGTCAGGTCATGCTCGCCATGAGTGATGTAAATCTTGGTGCCGGTGATTTTATAGGTGCCATCGCCTTGCGGCTCCGCCTTGGTGCGCAGGGCGGCAAGGTCCGATCCGGCCTGGGGCTCGGTGAGGTTCATGGTGCCGCTCCATTCCCCGGTCACCATCTTCGGCAGATAGACGGCTTTTACCTCCTCAGAGCCATGGGCAATGATCGCGTTTACCGCTCCTTGGGTGAGAAGCGTGCCGATGCCATAAGCGTTGGCGGCCGTGTTCCAGAGTTCCTGAACCGCCAGAGCCACGGTGGTGGGCAGGCCTTGGCCACCATGCTCCGCCGAACAGGGCAGGGCGCCCCAGCCGGCCTCTACCCACTGGGCGTAGGTGTCCTTCCAGCCGGTGGCAGTGGTCACATTGCCGGTGTCTGGATCGTAGGTGCACCCTTCGGTGTCCCCCGGCTGGTTGATGGGGGCAATGATCTCAGCGGCGAACTTGCCGGCCTCCTCCAGAACCGCGTCCACCAATTCCATATCCAGATCTGGAAAAAGGCCTTCCGCCACCAAGGCGTTGAAGCCGGAGACATCTGCGAAAGTGTGGCGCAGGTCGTTCAGTTGGGGTGTATAGGTCATTTGCCTTCCCGTTCGTTTCCGCCTATTAGCCGCTGCTTAGTGCGTTTGGGCCTTGCACAAAGTTTTAAGCCCCTGGCCCCGCGCATTCAATCGGCAATCTCCACTGGGCGCTCACAATCCATGGGTCAAACGCCAGACATAGCGGACGCGGTGGCGGCTCTGAACGCCGGCAAGCTCGCGGCGTTTCCGACCGAGACCGTGTACGGCCTGGGCGCGGATGCGTGCAGCGACACAGCCGTTGCGGCCATTTATGCCGCAAAAGGGCGCCCACAGTTCAACCCTTTGATCATGCATGTTGCGGGCCTTCAGGAGGCGCGCCGCTACGGAACGTTCTCAGAGATGGCCCTCAAGCTTGCCGAGGCGTTCTGGCCCGGCCCGCTGACCTTGGTGGTGCCAAAGAGTGCGGACTGCCCGGTCTCGCTGCTGGCCACTGCAGGGCTCGACAGCATTGCTTTGCGCGTTCCAGCTCACCCGGTGGGCCGCGCGCTGCTGGCGGCCTTTGGCGGGCCGGTGGCCGCGCCGAGTGCAAACCTCTCAGGCCGCCTGAGCCCGACCCATGCAAGCCATGTGCGCGAACAGCTGGGAGACAAAGTTGCGGTGATTGTGGACGGCGGGCCGACGGAGGTCGGGCTTGAATCCACCATTGTCTCCTGCCTCACCGATCCGCCGAGCCACCTTCGGGCAGGCGGCGTTGCCCGCGAGGAGATCGAGCAGGCGCTGGGGCTCAAACTCGCCGGCGGGGAGATGGAGGACGGCAAACCGATTTCACCGGGCCAGCTCCAGCATCACTACGCGCCTAAAGCAACGCTTCGGCTGCATGCTGAACGTGCCGAGCCCGGTGAGGCCCTCTTGGCATTCGGGCCGGATGTGCCGGCCCATGATGGCGCTGTGCTGAACCTCAGCCCGTCCGGCGATCTGCAGGAAGCTGCGGCCAATCTGTTCGCCTTTCTGCACGAGCTGGACGCCAGGGCCGGACGCATTGCCGTCATGCCGGTACCTGAAACCGGTCTGGGAGAGGCCATCAACGACCGCTTGCACCGCGCCGCCGCGCCGCGCACTCTCGACGTCTGAGCTTTTCCGGCGTAGAACTGGCCACATGGATGCCAGGACCCCGAAACTCACCTCACCCAGTGCTGAAACCATTGAGCGCCTCGTGGCCGTTTGCGGCGAGAAATACGCCCTTCGCGATCCGGTGGACATGGAAGGCTATGTGACGGAATGGCGCGAACGCTGGCCGGGCAAAGCCGCTGTGGTGCTGCGCCCGGGATCCACACAGGAAGTCTCGGAAATCCTGAAGATCGCCCATGAAACCCGCACCGGCGTGGTGCCTCAAAGCGGCAACACCGGTGCTGTGGGCGGGCAGGTGCCCTCGGCCAGTGGCGATGAGATCGTGGTCTCATTGGAGCGCATGAACAAGGTTCTGCGCGTGGACGCTCTGGACAACACCATTGCCGTTGAAGCGGGCTGCATCCTGCAGACGGTTCAAGAGGCGGCTGAAGAGGTGGACCGGCTGTTTCCCTTGCGCATTGGTTCGCAAGGCTCCTGTCAGATTGGCGGCAATCTCGCCACAAACGCTGGCGGTATTGCCACGCTTGCCTACGGCAATGCGCGGGACCTGGCGCTTGGCGTGGAAGTTGTGCTCGCCGACGGCCGGGTGTGGAACGGCATGAACCGGCTGCGCAAAAACAATACGGGCTATGATTTGCGCGATCTCTTCATCGGCTCTGAAGGCACGCTCGGCATCATCACGGGCGCGGTGCTGAAGCTCTTCCCCAACCCGCGTGACCGGGCGGCTGCTCTTGTGGGGCTGTCCGGACCTGAGCCGGCGCTTGAGCTGTTGGCGCTCGCCCAAGGCAAAACCGGCAACGGGGTGGTCGGCTTTGAAATCTTCCCTCATTTCGGCGTGGAGATCGTGGAGCGCCACACCGAGCTGCGCAACCCGCTGGACAGTTATCACCCCTGGTACCTGCTGGTGGAGATCGCCGGCGGGGCAGCGCCGGGCGATATGACCCCCGTTTTGTCGGACATCCTGGAAGAGGCCTTTGAGCAGGGCTTGATCAGCGATGCCGTGCTCGCCAGTTCCGAAGCGCAATATCAGGCGTTTTGGGCGATCCGCGAGCGCATGTCCGAGGCTCAAAAGCCTGAAGGCGGCTCCATCAAGCTGGACACCTCCGTGCCTGTTTCCCTGGTGCCGGAACTGATCAGCCGCGGGCTTGCCGAGCTGAAAAAGGTGGCCCCCGATGCCCGGCCTCTGCCTTACGGGCACATCGGTGATGGCAATGTCCACTTCAACATTTCCCAGCCGGAAGGGGGCGATACGGACGCCTTCATGGCGCGCTGGGCCGAACTCACCGGGCTCATCAACGATATCGCGATCGATATGTCCGGCTCCATCAGCGCCGAGCACGGCATTGGCCAGTCCAAAACCTACATGATGCCCAAGGTGAAATCGCCTTTGGAGATGGAGTTGCTTGAGGGCCTGAAAGACCTTCTCGATCCGGCAGGCATCCTCAATCCAGGCAAGTTGCTCCCCTCATGAGCGAGGAGCTTTCCTTCCGGCCCTTCGTCGATGAGGACGAAGAGGCCGTCGTCGCCCTTTGGGCAAAGTGCGGGCTGACGCGGGCCTGGAACGATCCTGCAAAGGATATTGCGTTTGCCCGCGATAAGGCGGCCTCAGGCATTTTGGTGGGGGAACTGAACGGCGAAATCGTCGCCTCCGTGATGGTGGGCCATGATGGCCACCGGGGCACGCTCTACTATGTCTCCGTGGACCCGGCTCAGCAGGGCAAGGGCTTCGGGCGCCAAGTGGTGCGCCATGCGGAAAACTGGCTGGGGGCGCAAGGGGTGTGGAAAGTCAATCTGCTGCTGCGTGCAGAGAACGAGAAGGTCCGCGCGTTTTACGAGTCGCTTGGGTACGAGGTGGAGCCGAGGCTCTCCATGGCTCGGAAATTGGTGGAGTGACTGAGGTTTTGCCACTAATTGTATGAGTATTGTTGAACTGTCATACTAAATGATTTTATATCCGAACGAACCCATTTTCGCGTAACCATTTGAACACGAAGGCGAATTCGCTCTATTTGGCCTTGATGGTTGAGTTTCCCCACACCCCCCCACGTCATCCCGGAATTTTGCGCAGCAAAATATCCGGGACCCAGGAGCAACGGAGCTCTGCGGCTCTGGGTCCCCGCGTTCGCGGGGATGACGGGAAAGCAGGCGGTGCCGATCACAAAAATTTCTCGATCCAACGCTAGATTCTCGCCGTATTGTCCCTATATCTACGAGCGTCGGAGAGGAGATCCCATGCTTGCCAAGACACTCACATTGATGGCCGCCGTAGCGGCAGCTGGATTTGCCATGAGACGTTTCATGGAGCTGCGCGAACAGCAAACTGCCCGCGTTAAGCCTCATCGCCGCGACAATGGCCGGATCCGCACGTTGCGCCAAGATCCGAAAACCGGCGAATACTACGTTCCCGATTGATCGGGCTCTCGCACTGGTGAGGGCCAATGTTTTCTTGACCCGAAGCACCGTGCTCCATAGGTTGCGCACCAATCGTGGCGGGGCGGGCCTGCCTTAACTGATTCTCCGGACGAACTATGCTTGCGGCTTCGAATTCGGCCACACCTGCAGTGTCGCTGGACCCCCAGCGTTCCTTCCAGGGCCTCATCCTCACCTTACACAATTACTGGGCCGCCTATGGCGCCCTGATCCTGCAGCCTTACGACATGGAAGTGGGCGCAGGGACGTTCCATCCGGCCACCACCTTGCGCTCCATTGGGCCACGTCCGTGGAAGGCGGCCTATGTGCAGCCCTCTCGCCGTCCGAGCGATGGCCGCTATGGGGAGAACCCCAATCGGCTGCAGCACTATTATCAATATCAGGTGCTTCTGAAGCCCTCTCCGCCGGATCTCCAGGAGCTCTATCTCGGCTCGTTGTATGAGATCGGCATTGACCGCCACAACCACGACATCCGCTTTGTGGAGGATGATTGGGAAAGCCCGACTTTGGGCGCCTGGGGCCTTGGCTGGGAAGTGTGGTGCGACGGGATGGAGGTCTCCCAGTTCACCTACTTTCAGCAGGTGGGCGGCATTGACTGTACGCCCGTCTCCGGCGAGCTCACCTATGGGCTTGAGCGCCTGGCCATGTATGTTCAAGGGGTCGACAATGTGTACGACCTCAACTTCAATGGCGGCGAAGGCGCGGACCGCGTCTCCTATGGCGAGGTGTTCCTCCAGGCTGAACAGGAATATTCCCGCTTCAACTTCGAACACGCCAACACCGAAGCTCTGCTGCGCCATTTTGAGGATGCGGAGGCCGAATGCGCCGCGCTCCTGAAGGCGGGCGACACGGGCCAGGGCCTGCACCTGATGGGCCTGCCGGCCTATGATCAATGCATCAAGGCCAGCCATATTTTCAATCTGCTCGATGCCCGCGGCGTCATCTCAGTAACCGAACGCCAAAGCTACATTTTGCGCGTGCGGGACCTCGCCAAAGCCTGCGCGGAAGCTTGGCTGAAAACCGCCGGTGGAGGTGCCGGCGAGACCGCGAACCCTGAGGAGGTACCCAAGCATGACTGAACCGATTATTGCCGAAAAAGAACCGATCGCCGTGGAGGTGAAGGCCGGAAAAAGCTACTTCTGGTGCGCCTGCGGCATGTCCACTCGCCCGCCGTTCTGCGACGGCAGCCACAACAAACTGTAAGGCCGTCCTGAAGGCCCGACTGACCCGGACTGTTGAATGCCTGATCTCTTGTTAGAGCTGTTCTCCGAGGAAATCCCGGCCCGCATGCAACCGCGCGCGGCAGATGACCTTGCACGCCTTATGAGCGAGGGGCTATCCGGCGCCGGCTGCACCTTCGACCGGGTGGAAGCCCATGCCACGCCGCGCCGCCTCGTATTGTCGATCGAGGGGCTGCCGGCTGCCCAGCCGGATGTGCGCGAGGAGCGCAAAGGCCCGCGCACCGATGCGCCGGAAAAGGCCATTGAAGGCTTCCTGCGCTCAGCCGGTGTCAGCCTCGAAGACTGCGAAGAGCGGGTCGACAAAAAGGGGGCTTACTATGTGGCCCTGATCGAAACCAAGGGTCGGCCCACCGAAGCGATCATCGCTGAGCTGGTGCCGGATGTGATCCGTAAGTTCCCTTGGCCCAAATCAATGCGTTGGGGCACCGGCAGCCTCAAATGGGTGCGCCCGCTGCACTCGATCCTCTGCGTCTTCGGGGGCGAGGTGGTTGAGTTTGATGTGGACGGGATTGCCAGCTCCAACCAAACGGCCGGCCACCGGTTCATGAGTGATGGCCGCCCGATCACGGTTTCCAGCTTTGACAATTACGGCATGCAGCTGGAGAGCGCCTATGTGATGCTGGAAGCCGACGCGCGCGCCGCGGTGATCGCCGAGGAAGCGGCCAGCTTGGCCGGCCAAGCCCGTTTGGAGCTGGTGGTCGATCAGGGGCTTACCCAGGAAACGGCCGGGCTTGTGGAATGGCCGGTGGTGCTCATGGGCGCGTTTGACGAGAGCTTTCTGGATCTGCCGCCTGAGGTGATCATCACCTCAATCAAGAGCCACCAAAAATGCTTCTCCTTGCGCGATCCGGAAACCGGCAACCTGGCCAACCGTTTCTTGATGGTCTCCAACCTGATTGCCGAAGATGGCGGCGACAAGATCGTTCAAGGCAATGAGCGTGTGATTGCCGCGCGCCTGTCTGACGCCAAGTTCTTCTGGGACCAGGACCTGAAAGTATCTCTGGAAGACCGGGTGCCGCCGCTGAAAGACGTGACCTTCCATGCGCGCCTCGGCACGCAAGCTGAGCGGGTTGAACGCATTGGTGCGCTGGCCGGTGAAATGGCCGAACGCATGGGCGTGAGCATTGAACTGGCTAAGAAGGCAGCCGGTCTGTGCAAGGCTGATCTGGTCTCCGGCATGGTGGGCGAGTTCCCCGAGCTGCAAGGGTTGATGGGCAGCTACTATGCCCATGCTGAAGGCCTGGAGCATGATGTGGCTGACGCCATTGCCATGCATTACAAGCCGCAAGGCCCATCCGACGAAGTGCCCTCCAACAAGGTGGCGCAAACCGTAGCACTTGCCGACAAGCTCGACACCCTGGCCTGTTTCTGGGCTATTGGCGAAACGCCAACCGGGTCCAAGGACCCCTTCGCCTTAAGGCGCGCCGCACTGGGCGTTATCCGCATTGTTCTAGAAGGTGAGCTCAAGCTGCCGCTGCTGCAGATCATCCGGCCTCATATTGCCGGGCCGATTGAGCGGCGGATGGAGGCCGAGCCCGGATACGTCAAGCAGCTCATTGCCAAGTACCTGGAAGATGGTGAGGACGCTGCAAAGGCGGAAGAGAACTGGGACAAGGGCCGCCGGGAGGAATGTCTCGCGCGCGAAGTTGTGGCCATGTCGGACAGCTTACTCAGCTTCTTTGCTGATCGGCTGAAGGTCTATCTGCGCGACCTTGGCGCGCGCCACGATCTGATCGATGCGGTGTTCTCACTGGGCGATCAGGATGATCTGTTGAAGATCGTCCGGCGGGTCGATGCGCTGGGCGTCTTCCTCGACAGCGAAGACGGCCAGAACCTGCTGGCTGGTTATAAGCGCGCCGCCAATATTCTTGCCGCTGAAGAGAAGAAGGGCGCCAAGGTTGAGGCCGAGGTGGACGAGGCGCTGTTTGAGGGGCCGGAGGAACAGGCCCTTTACGCCGCCCTTCAAGGGGCAGAGAACGACGCCGTTGTGTCG
>JBCDIP010000013.1:0-15825 GCA_038748855.1 Pseudomonadota bacterium | reverse complement strand
GTTTCATAAGCCTCGGTGTCCACCGGCACACCGTCAAGCTTGGCCGCATAAGCCGCCGCCCCATCAACCGGGGTCTTGCCCACCGGCCCATCATCGGGCGCGGCTGAAGCCTCGTCCTCAGGTGCCGGCGCATCCCAATGCTTGATGGGCACATCGATGGGGGTGATCTCGTCGACCTCCGCCTCCAGATCAGCCGCCACCCGCTTGGTGAGCGTGTTGAACTCCATGGCTTTGAGGAAGCCGATGAGCGCCTTCGCGTCGGGCTGCTGGATGGTGAACTCATCCAGAGAGGCCTCCACCGGCACGTTCTGCTCCAAGGTCACCAGATCGCGCGAGAGGCGGGCCTGGTCAGCAAACTCAATCAGGTTCTCCCGGCGCTTGTTCTGCTTGATCTCTTCGGCCCGCTCCAAAAGCGTGTCCAGATCGCCATATTCGGTGATGAGCTGGGCCGCCGTCTTGATGCCGATGCCTGGAACGCCGGGCACATTGTCCACGCTGTCACCGGCCAGCGCCTGCACGTCGATCACCTTGTCCGGTCCAACGCCGAACTTCTCCACCACGCCGGAGGCATCGATCTGCTTGTCCTTCATGGTGTCCAGCATGTGGACCTTATCGTTGACCAGCTGCATCAGATCTTTGTCTGAGGAGATGATGCGCACCGTGGCCCCAGCTTCAGCCGCCTGACGCGCATAGGTCGCGATCAGGTCGTCGGCCTCATAGCCTTCCATCTCAATGGCCGGCACGTTGAAGGCGCGCACGGCCTCGCGGATGAGGCCGAACTGCGGGCGCAGATCCTCTGGTGGCTCTGGCCGGTTGGCCTTGTACTCCGAATAGAGATCATTGCGGAACGAAGAGCCCGAATAGTCCAGGATCACCGCCAGATGGGTGGGGGCGTCGTCGTCCTTGGAATCGCGCAGCAGCTTGTTGAGCATGTTGCAGAAACCGGCCACAGCCCCCACCGGCAGCCCGTCTGATTTGCGCTCAAGACCGGGCAGCGCGTAGTAGGCGCGGAAGATGTAGGTGGACCCGTCGATCAGATAAACATGGTCGCCGGATTTCACATTTTGGGGGGCAGCGTTTGACATGGCCGGCACTATGCCACCGGCCAGAGGCCTTTTCCATGGGCGAAGGGGCGGATGCCCACAAACTTCTGTCAGCTGACAGGCTGCTGACCACCGGCCTTGGCGAGACGCTCCGCGCTCACCTGAGGCCGTTCCAGATGGAAGGCGGCCGGCCGGTCAAAGAGGAACGAGACCCCCACTTTTCGGGCGGTCCAGGCCATGGCCAGCGCGCCGGTGACGGCGGTGGCCAGAACGAAGAGCGAGACCAGGTCAGGGTTGCTGATGAGGCCGGTTTTGGTGGCAACAATCCGGGCGGCCACCATGGGGAAGGTGAAGGCCACATAGATGGCCAGCGAGTTCTGCCCACAATAGCGCACCGGCGCCAGCACCTTGGCATGGCCAACGAGGCCCGACAGTGCCACCAGGGCGACGATGCCGAAGAAGCCCATGACAAGGGCAAAGGCGGGATGTTCCACCTGGCCCCAGGCCATGACTTGCAGGTTGACGGCGGTAAACGCGATCAGCAGCCCGGCCACGCCAAGCATCTTGCCTTTGGCCCAGGAGGCCAGCGCTTTGATCCAGGGACCGGCGTAGAGGCCGGCCAGGAAGAACACCAGGTATTTGGTGAAGGCATCGGCCACGATCCAGCCGGTGTGGGTTTGGGCCAGCGAGAGCACGGCCGCAGCGGCAAAAACGGCCCAAGACGGCAGGGCGCGGGCGAACCTCGCCACCAGGAAGAACAGGGGCAGGATGTAGATGAACCAGATTGTTCCGAATGGGGACACGGGGATGAGGGCAAACTGATGCCAGCTCACATCATGTTGCCCATGGCCGGCCAGCGCCAGACGCACGCCAATTTGCAGGACCGACCAGAGCACGTAGAAATAGGCAAAATGGACCAATTTTGCGTCGGCGAATTTGATCCAGGATCGGCTGAGGGCGGTTGCGGCAAAGAGGCCGGAAATGGCGAAAAACAGCGGCATTCTGAAGGATCTGGCGAAAGTCACCAGATCGCCCATGATGGCGGACGACCCAAGCGCGATTTCCACGCCGAGGGTGGAGTGCATCATCACCACCAGGATGATGGTGAGCCCTTTGGCAAAATCGGCCCAATGGGCGCGCTGGGGTTGCTGTGTCATGGATCTGGTCCGGTCCTTTGCATGTCTCTGCTGATGGGAGCGAGCACAGGACGTGCCAATTGACGCACGACGGGGTTAAATCAGTGCTAATCTAACGAAAACGTGTACGAGGCATTAAGGTTTTGGTTTTGGGGAGATAAGGTAATTGCCCCGGCTTTTCAGATGGTCTAAAGGATGGCCACGCCTTTCAAGCACCCGTAGCTCAGCTGGATAGAGCGCTGCCCTCCGAAGGCAGAGGTCAGAGGTTCGAATCCTCTCGGGTGCGCCAAGTCCATCGCGTAGCGCCAGGAACAAAGGCCGTCTTATTCCTCAACATCCGCCCGTGCACACCAGCACAGCTCAGTCAGCCAGCCCGTCGTCGAACACCCGGCGGCGGTCGTGTTCCTCTGTTACCTTTCCATAAAGGTTCATGACGCGTTCTTTGCTGCCGATCATGCCCGGGGCATCAGCAAACGACATGATCAGCACCAGCCGATCGCTGTCGCCAGTGTTCTGCGTCACCTGATGCAGTGAAAAGCGCCCCAAGAAAAACTGTAGATCGCCTGCGTTAAGCTCAAGCTGGCACACGCGGCTTCTGTCGCCGTCCAGCACGCGTCCGACCTCATCATAGCATTCGTCTTCAGCAGTCCGCAGACCTGGAACGTACTCGAAAATCCCACCCGAGCTGGCAGGCCGCAGAAGCATCGTAATGGTGAATTCGTTCGTGTCGAAGTGCCAGTTAAACTCTTGGCCCGGCTTGCCGACATTGACGATCATGTTGGAGACCGGGTCCTCGTAGATGTGCAGTTCCTGCTTGCCCAGGCAATCGGCAAGGAACCGCTTCAATGGCTCCCAGTAATACAAACGACGTGCGGCGGTCTCCTCACCAAACAGATCGGCCGTGACAAAGCCGTTGGTGCGGGGCATCAGGAGATTGAGCGGATGATCGGCCGGACGTTCAGGGTCTCCATCGTTCAAATAGACATTGTTGTTCTTGAGTGGTGAATAGTAAGCCTCAGCCTTGCGCGCCTCGGCCTCGTCCACCAGCGCTGAGAGGCCAGCCTCGCTGAAGAACCTGTGAATGACAGCGCATCCGTCTGAAGCGAGCTCCGCCTTGACCCGGTCCACCGCGGCCCGGCGGCGGGGATCATCTATGAGGTCAATCGGATAGAGTTCATGGTTGATGATTTCGCGGCAGTTCAACCTTGTTTGCATGGCAGAAATCCTGGCCCTTGATCACTGGGACGAAAGCTGCCGGCATGGCGTAGACCCTCGTCCGCCCCATCCACCAGAGCTACTCGATTGCAAGCTTGGTTTCAACGAGGCTTTCAACACCCTCGCGCCAGGACCAAGCAACCGCCACCTTTTTGTCGAGCAGGTAATAAAAGCCGCCGTCAGGTCTCGCCACCCAGGATCCCAGAAAGGTCGGCAATCATCTGCAAGGCAAAGTATCGCCTCGTGGCATCAGGCGTCATCGTCGTTGGCACCAGGTGGTCCAGAGCACTGGGGCCGAACGGCCGCAACAACTGGACGGCCTCATGGATCTGGACGGCATTCTCCGTCAAGCCGAACTCAATCAGCGTGCCGATCGCCTCCCCGCCATCGCCGTCCGCAGCGGCACGCGCGGCCTCTGAGCGCACGCGCCGGTCGGGATCTTGAAGCAGACGCGGCAGCGCGTCGCCCGGCACCAACCCAAGGTCCCTCAACGCTTTCACCGCAGCGGTGCGAACATCGGCTTCAGCGCTTTCAAGGGCCTCAAGAGCAAGTGCCGATCCCTTCATCGGCTCCAGGCTGCTTAAGAGACGCACCGTCCGGCTGCTCGCCGCGGGATCCTGCTCCTGGCAGAGCTGCACCACAGCGTCTCGCGCCGGCGCCAGATCAACGCCGGCGTCCGCCAGCACGGCCAATCCGTCCAGCGCCCCGTGGGCCAGTGGCAGATCCTGAGAGTGCGCGGCCTGCGCCAACGGTTGCACCAAGTCGGACCGCGCAACGCTGGCACACACCGATGCCGCGATCCGCGGCAAATCCACATGGGGCGGCGGAGCATCATCGAGGCTTAGTCTGCGCCTGGACACCCTGGAGGAGGCTCTGGCGAGATAAGGCAGATCGGCTTCCTCCACATAAGCACGGCGAAGGTCAGGTCCGGTCGGCTCCAGGATGTTGGCTCCCAGGATCGCGTCCAGTGTGGACCCCGGAAAGGCCGGCGCATCGCTTGTGGCCACCTCAGGCGTGTCCGGCTTTTCCGGTTTTGGAACAACATTGCCCTCCCGGTCCAAGTGGACGCGGGCCGTGCCGTCCTCGGCTGCGGCGTGCTGACCGCGCTTTGGCACAAACGAGAAGGGCTTGGCCTCCTCGGGCTGCCAATCCGGCGGCGCGGGGAGGAGCTCGCCCTTTACTGCCTGCGCGAGTACATCCGCTGCATCATCGGCTTGAGGAGCGGTTCCTTTGGCAACCTCGCCCAAGGCTGCAACCGCCGACAAACGAACGCCGCGATCAGCAACCACGGCACACTTGGAGATGAGACCGACCACGCCCTCCGGCTGGAGCCTGCCAAGGGTCTCCAGACACGCTACGCGCACCTCAGCGGGCGTCGCCGGGTTGTTCACCACATCGCCCGCAAGTTCAGCCGCCGCTTTCGGTTCTGCGACCGCCGCTGCTGTGATCATGGCCGCCAAAACGTCCGGGGCGCCTTTGCGCAAGTGACGTTCAATCCGCTCGCACAGGCCAAACCCGGCGTTCGTTGCTCCGGCCCGTGCGATGGCGCGGCATGTGGCGATACAGACCTTAGGATCGGTGTCCTTAAGTCCCTGAAGCAGATGTCTTGGCGTAAGATCGCTTAAGCGTGAGAACGCCGCCGCGCGCACATCGGCTGACCGGTCAGCAAGAGAACGCCGGCAAAGCTCATCCAGGTCCTGGGCACTCGCGCTCTCCAGGGCGGCCAAGCGGACCGTCACATCCTCATCATCCAGAAGCTGGGACAGTAGAGACGCCGCATCACCCTGAGCGGCATGACGCAGAGCTGCCGCGATCCGCTTGCGCTGCAGGACGGACGCGCCGTCAACAAGATCGGCGAGCGCTGCCGGGCCTTGCGGACTGAGGCGGGCCAAGGCACTGCAGGCGTGGGTCCAAATGTCCTGGCCGTCCATATCGCTCAGCGCGGCCAGGATGGCTTCAACGGCCGGACCCGCATCGCCTGTGCGGAGCGCACCAAGTGCATCGATAGCGGCCAGTTGGACGTCGAGCCAATCATCCCAGCCGCTCATGTCGTCTTCCCACTCAACGCCTAAGTGCTCTGCGCGTCCAACAGCCAAAGCGCACAGGAGTTCAGAACTCTCAGCGATCTGAAGCTGGGCGAGTGTCTTTATGTAAACCGGCTTGATCTCACCCACCGGATCATCGCGCAGGTTTGCAATCAGCACGTCACCAGCATTTTCCGGCTGCACAGAGGCCACGGCCTCAGCCACCTGGCAGCGCACATCCGGGTCGGGATCTCTGAGAGCGCGGATGAGTGCTTCCGCAGCACCCTCACCGCCAAGACCTCCAAGCGCACACGCCGCATAGCAGCGCTCAGGCTCAGAGCCCTCCTCCAGCACAGTGAGCAAGGCGGCAAGGACCTTGGAAGTTGGAGACACTTGCGGTCCTTCCGCCTCAACGCTCTTCAACATGCGATCAGTCCTATGCGATATCGCGGCGCACAAAGCTCATGGAGCGGAAGTCGTTCTTATAGGGCGACACCCCGATCTTCTTCACTTTGCCGATTCCCATCTTGTAGTTGTAGTTGCCGCTGATCCAGTCGACCACGCGGCCGGCCAGGGCGTTGGCGGGTTGGGCCGTGTGCAGGAAGTCCATATACATCACGCCTTTCTTCAAGGCTGGTGTGACGATGGCCACGGCGGTGATGGCGGCTTTCTCAAGCTTGATATGGCCGTTTTCCAGGAGCTTGGTGAAGGTGAAGTCATCGCCTTCAACGCCCACGATTGTGTCCACCTGCACGGGGATCCGGTCAGAATACAGCATGACATAATCGCCATTCTCAATTCCGCGTTCCTTGGCATCGTCCGGATGGAGCTCCACCCAGTTTTCCGGCCAGCGCTGAACGATGTAAGGCCGTCGGCGGTCGTCATAGCCGGACTGCCAGCGCTCGTTGATGCGCCCTGAGGTGCACCAGAGCTCATCATCTTTCGGGCTGAGCCACTCCCAATAATCGGAGAACAGTGACCAGGGAGCCTTTTGAATGTTGCACTTGCCCGTTTGGGAGTTGAAGTGCGTCAGCTTCTTGTTGAAGACATTCGCCCCGGCCGGCCCCTCTGCAGGCAGGGTGCGGGTGGTGTCATGCAACCGCTTGGTGCCCACCAGAGCGCCGTCATCCATCATCATGACCGGACCCTGGATGCCGTCCGTGCCAAACTCTCCAAGTTTCTGGTGCAGGGTCTTGCCCTCTTTGTCGGCGGCAACCTTGACCATGAAGAAGTCTTTGCGGCTGCCCCGCGAGAACCTGGCGCCCTCGGTGAGAACATCATTGCTGTCATTCCAGTCAAAGCCCTCAAAGCCCATCTTCTTGGCGAGCTGGGCGATGATCC
Source organism: Pseudomonadota bacterium (assembly GCA_038748855.1). Classification (GTDB taxonomy): domain Bacteria; phylum Pseudomonadota; class Alphaproteobacteria; order Rhizobiales; family CAJQND01; genus JAAEUE01. Next base: position 9,066 of record JBCDIP010000013.1, on the reverse strand, counting down.
ACCAGTCAGGCTTGGCCTCGCCCGGTGCATCGTAGAACTTCGGATAGAGCCGAATGCGGCGCTCTCCATTGGCGCGTGTGAATGTGTCCTCGCCCCAGCCTGCCGCCGGGAAGATGATATCGGCAAACCGCGCGCCGATCGGGTCCACCAGGTAAATGTCCTGGTCAAAGACCACCATGCCGCCGGAGTCCGCCCGCTTCTTGAGCGTCTCAATGATCTCCACCTTATCGAAGGAGCGGACCTGGTGGGGGTTCTGCACCGTCAGCTCTTCAAACTTCGCCGCCAGGCTCTGGCTGCCGCACATGGATTGGATCCAGGTGTTGCCGATCACATGAGCAAGGCGCGTGTGCCCCGACATCAGATAGCGGTCGGTGTCCATGGCCCGGCGCCGGCGGCCGGGGAGCTTTTCGGGAGACTTGTTGCGCGGATACTTACCGCCGCGCAGGCCGCCGCGTTGGTGACCACCAGCACGGCCGATCATCTGGCCAGGCCGGCCCCCTGCCCCGCAAATGATGCCGAGCGCGGAGATGGCGTTGGTGTTGCCGGTATTGTTGGACCAGTAGAAGCCCTTCTCAATCATGAAGGACGATTTTGGCCGCGTGCCGTCCGCCTTCGGTTTGGCCAGCCACTCAGCGGCCGTTCGGATCTTCTGCACATCGATCTGTGCAATTTCAGCAGCTTTTTCCGGCTCTGAGTACTCCTGCGACAGGAGCCACTTCTTCCAGTCTTCAAAGCCGTTGGTCTGGAACTTGCCCCAGGTGGTGCGCCACTGCCAAGGCGTGTTCCGCGTGCCTTGGCCAAAGCCTGATGAGCTCTCGAACTTGCTGTTCACCCAGTCCTTGATCCACTCGGCATCTTCCCAGCCGTTCTCAACAATGACGCGCGCAATGGCGAGCACCACGGGCAAGTCCGTGCCGGGCTGAAGGTCGATCCACATGCCGCCGTTCTTTTCCGCATAGGCAATGCCGCCCGTGCGGCGCGGGCCGAGGAAGATGGTTTTCTGACCGCCCTGAATGGCGGGCATGATCCAGTCTGTGAAGAGGATCGTCTTTGTCTCATAAGGATCGGTGCCGCAGATCATAAGCGTCTCAGCATCGCGCCAATCTTCATAGGCCGGGCCGAAATTATCGAAGCCGGCATCCCTAAACCCGGGCGTGGACGTGACGTCCGAAGGGGTGTCGTGGAAGGTGAAGTTGGCCGTTGAGATATGCCTCAGAGCATACTTGGTGATGGCGTAGGTGTTCTCCATGTAACCGTAGGAGAAGGTCTTCACGCAGTAGGCGTTGGCGCCGTGCTTGGCGATCACATGGTTCGCCACTTCCGCGGCAATCTCCATGGCAAAGTCCCAGGGCACGGGCATCAACACGCCGAACATGCGGATCATGGGGGACTTCAACCGGTCACGGGTTGGGGTCTGGGGATTGTAGACCTTCTGGGCAATCGCCCCGCCGCGGATGGAAGAGTTGCCCTGCAGATTGACGAAGTTGGTGTCCTTGTCCGGGATGATGATCACATGGTGTGGCTCGTTATTGTGCAGCACCACATTGTATTGGTTGGGAGCCACCCAGGGCCCCAGCGGATCAACGGGGAAGTCCGTCTCAAAGGCGTTCTGATCAGCCATCGGGCCGCCCGTCTTGCCGCCCTTCACCGGCCAGCGATAAACTTTGTAGCCACAGGCCACGATGCAATAGTCGCACGCGGTTGAGATCACATCTGCATCGGGCGGAGGAAGCGGGATATTGGTTTCGGGGATATAATAGGGTGTGGGCATGTGCTCTCTCCCTTAACCTTGAAGATTGTCGTAGCGGCCGTAGATCAGGCCGAACATTCCAACGGCGTAGATGTCGTCGCCATCGAGCTCCAACAGAACCTGCGGCAGGCTCTGATAGGCCTGGCCGGAGATGAACATGCCGTGCCGGGTGAGATCGAACGTGGTGAGGTGCAAGGGGCATGGACCGAGCGCCTTGTCGGCGGCCTGGTAGGTGCCCTGCAACGGCCCGCCCTGGTGGGTGCAGGTGTAGTTGAACGCCACCACATCCTCATCCGGGCCGATGCCGCCGCCGGCCTTGCGGCCGAGTTTCACCAGCATGGATTCTGAGTAGGCTTCCTCGTCCGGATAAGCGAAGTCCACCGGCTCGTCCGCTTTCAGCTCCGACAGCTTGGCCACGAGCTTGCGCGGGTAGGTGGCCACAACGGCGGGCACCTGGGCAAATCCCTCTCCGGTGTGCAGGCCCACCATCACCGTGGCGGTGGTGACACCGGAGGTGAGGAGGAACGATCTGCGGTTCATGACACAGGCGCGCCCGCTCTTTTGAGCATCTGCGGGCCCGTTAATGGCTTCGATAAGACCTGTTTCAGGGGACATTGACGGGTTCTCCTGCACTCAGTTTGTCGGGGCTGGAAGGGGTTCGGACTCAGGCACCTCCGGCTCTTCCATTGTGAGACGTTCACCGGAAAGGCTCTCCAGGAAGGCCAGAAGATCAGCCTTCTCCTGATCAGCCAGGTTGAGTGGCTTGATCAGATCCGTCTTGTTGGCAGCGAAATCGTTGGTGCCGCCGCCGGCATTGTAGAAGTCGACCACATCAGCCAGCGTCTCCAGCATGCCGTTATGCATGTAAGGGGCGGTGTACTTGGTGTAGCGCAGGGACGGCACACGGAACTTGCCCATGTCCTGTTCCAGCTTGGTGCGGAAGTAGAGGCCGGGATCATCCTTCAGCTTGCGGTACTTCTCCTGAGAGACGCCTTTGGCGTAAATCTCAAAGCGGAAGGTGATCTGCGCAAGGGCGTCGGTCTCCCAGCCGTCATAGGGCGGCACGCCGAGATTGTAGAACTTCTCGTTAGTGAGCAGGGCGCCCGAATGACACTGCACACAGTTGGCCTTGCCGGTGAAGAGCTCAAGGCCCCGCTTTTGCGAAGCGTTCAGCGCATTGTCATCGCCGCGCATATAGTTATCGAACGGTGTGTCGGTCTGCACCAACGTGCGCTGGAAGGCGGCAATCGCCATATAGGCATGGCGGATGTTCGGCCAGGTGTCGCCGAAAACGTCCTTGAAGCGCTTACGGTACTCCGGGACGAACGCCAGACGGGCCTCCATCTTGTCGTCCTCGCCATTACCGGCCACGCCACCTCTGGCGGCAGAGCGCGCCTGGCCTTCCAAAGACTTGGAGGAGCCCGCCCAGAAGAGCTTGCCGTAGTACGCTGAGTTGACGACGGTCTGGCTGTTCCGCCAATGGGTGGTGCCGGGATAACCGAGCGAGATCTTGGCGGGGAAATCCCAGCCCTCATCGGGAATGTGGCAGGCCGAGCAGGGCATGGCGCCATTTCCCGACAGGCGTCCATCGAAGAAGAGCAGCTTGCCAAGCTCCACCTTTTCCGGGGTGGTGGGATTGTCCGGCGGGCTGGGCGGATCACCCAACGGGGCCAAGGAGGCCGGCCGATCCTGTGCATGAGGCGCCGTGGCGGGCAGAAACAGCACACCGGCCAGCACCGCAGAAAGCGTGAGACGGAGGGGAAGTGAAGAGGTTTTCATGGGCCGCTCCTCAGTTCTTTTGCTCGCGCCAGTTGGCAATCACCGGCGCATTGGTATCGATTTCACCAGGGTTGTAAGTGGGCACATCAAAGCTGTTGCCCGAGAGGGACTTCAGGAAGTCCACGAGGTTGCCCTGTTCCTCGGCGCTGAGGTTGAGCGGATGCAGCCGCTTGTCCTTATTGGCCGCATTGCCACCGCCGCGGTTGTAGAACGCCACCACATCTTCAAGAGTGGCCAGCATCCCGTTGTGCATATAAGGCGCCGTATAGGTCAGCTCGCGCAGCGTCGGGGTCATGAACGTGCCCGCGCTCTCTTGTTTGTGGTCGCGGATGAACGCCCCCAGATCCCGGCGGACGTTCATGTAGTTTTCGATGCCCATGAACTTTGCATAGGTCACGAACGTCACGTGCCTGTCAGGGTCCGACCAGATGGCCGGGTTTTCGGGCACACCAATGTTGTGCGGCTTGTCATCGGTAAACCGCGGCCCACTGTGACATTGGGCACAGCCTGCTTTGCCCTTGAACAGCTCAAAGCCCTTGCTGGCACTGTCGGACAGATCGCCTGTGTCAAACGGCGCGCCGCTGGAGGTGATCGACTTCAGAAACTCCTGAATGGCCGACCGCGCCCCGCCATTTGAAGGTTCGCCCTTTCCGGCCTTCTTGAACATCTCCACATACACAGGATCCTGCTTCAGGCGCTCCTGCATAATCCGCATGTCCATGTTCATGAAATAGGTTTCTGTGATGGATTCGCGGGTAACATCGTTGAGGTTCGTGCCCAGTCGGCCATCGTGGAACCAAGCGGCCCGATGGCCCACATTTGCAAGCGTCGGCGCATTGCGAAAATGCCCTGAACCACCGTATGCGGACGAGAGCGGCTCACCATCGGTAAACGCCTTGTCGGGTTGGTGGCACGTGCCGCAAGCAAGCGATGTGTCGCCAGAAAGCCGGGTATCATAGAACAACCGCTTGCCGAGCTCAGCGAGCTCAGGCTTAACCTCCAAGGGCTTGACCGGCCCAAAGTCTTCAGCCGCCAGGGCTGGAGAGAGGGTTAAACACCCAAGACCCAAAAGCGTTGTTGCCAACAGCTTCCGGGATTTTCCGCGTGGATTTGAGATCATCTGCCGTCCCCTCATTCCGCTCATTCAGGGAAACGTTCCGGCTTGCCCTGCCCGGGGGGTGGGGAGGCCAGATCCGGAACCTTACGAACAGGAGACTAGCGAGGCCATGTAACGCCCATATTTCACAGCCGCGCGATATCTATGAAGAATTGTGAAGTTTTGTAACGTGTCCGTTTCAAGCCGCATCGCTTTGCGAGAGCAGTCCGGAAACAGCACGCGCCAGTTGACCAGGGTCCAATGGCTTGTCGATCAGGCGGATAGGGGCCAGCGCGTCCAGGTCCAGATTGTCCGGCTGGTAGGCGGAGTAAATGATCACCGGCAGAGCCGGCTCCGCCTCGCGCACCGTCCTGCACAGCTCCTCACCGCTGATCTCCGGCATGACATAGTCGGTCATCACCAGTGCGTATTTCTGAGGATCATCCTGGAACGCCTTCAGCGCACTTTGCGGCTCGGTAAACACATCCACCTCATATTTGAGCCGGCGCAAAATCTTGGCGCAGGTGGCGACCACCTCCGGTTCATCGTCCACGAGCAGAATATGCCCGCTGCCCTCTTTCAGCTCGTCAGCCCCAACCTCACGCCGCAGGGGTTCGGTGGACAAGGGCAGAGCGAGTTCGAACGTGGTTCCTTTGGGGCCTGTTTCAGCGAGCTTCACCTCGCCTCCCATCTCGCTCACCAGATTGGCCACCACCGACAGGCCCAGGCCGGTCCCCTTTCCGGATTGCTTGGTGGTGAAAAACGGATCAAATATCTTGCCCACCACCTCATCAGGAACCCCGGGCCCGGTGTCCGTTACACGAATGACCACCACTTGTTCGCTTGAGCCCCCTTCGTCTGAGAGCTCTGCTGAGAGCACAACCTCCCCGCCTTGTGTGCCGATCGCTTCGGCTGCGTTGGAACAGAGGTTCATAACAACCTGGTGCAGCCGGGTTTCATCGGCGTGGACCACAAGATTTTCAGCCACCTCTTCGCACACGATCTCCACTTTTGGCAGGACGGAGGCCCGCATCAGGCGCGAGACCTCCTGCAACACATCCCCAACCCACAATGTGTCGGCCGCACCCGGCTGGCGCCTGGCGAATGTGAGCACCTGGTTCACCAGGTTGCGGGCCCGCTTTGCGGCAATCTCGATCTGCTCCAGTTCCTCAGCAAGCTCCGGCGAGCGGGACGGCGTTTGCTGGGCGAGGAACACGTTTCCAAGAATTGTGGTCAGCACATTGTTGAAGTCGTGCGCCACACCGCTGGCCAGCAGGCCCACGGCCTCCATTTTCTGCGCGCGATACATTTGCTCGCGGGCCTTCCGGCGCTCCGTGATATCCTCTCCCAGACCGATATAGTGGGTGATCTGCCCCTCATCATCCCGCAGCGGCAGAATAGCCGTGCGGGCCCAGTATGTGTCTTGACTCTTCTTCTTGTTCTGGAACGTTCCGATCCACTCTTCCCCTTGCGCCAGGCGTTGGCGCAAGTCGGCGTAGATCTCAGGGGGTTGATCACCAGATTGCAGGAACGCGGGCGTGCGCCCCATGACTTCACTGGAGCTGTAGCCGGTGAGATCGGTGAACTTGCGGTTCACATACTCGATGGTGTGGTTGGTATCGGTGATGATGATTGTGGCCGGGCTCTGGTCCACGGCCCGCTGAAACTTCTTGGCTGTGTGTTCCGCCGCACGGCGTTCGGACAGTTCATCAGACAGGCGCAGGATGGATTGGCGCAACTGCCGCTGCAGCCAGTAGAACAATCCATAAAGCGCCAATGCCACAACCAGCAGACCGCCCAGAAACTTAAACCCGGTGTCTACCAGCACAAGGCCGTCCTTCACCTTCGCGGCAATGTTCTGAGTGGTTTCGCGCCGCTTGTCGCGCCAGAACGCATCAAGCGCATCGAGCCCTTGAACGGCAGCCCGATCATCCACCTTGACCAGTTGATCAGTGCGCTGAGGCGGCCAGTTCTCCTCAGCCGCCTGCATGGCAATCGGGATCTTGGCTTCATAGGCCGCAACGGCAGCCGAGACCGCACTCAAGTTCGCCAGCTCGACCTGGGTGGCTCCGCTCGCCCGATACTCCTCCACCGTTTCAGAGAATTCCTTGAGCTGGCCGCGCAAGGCCTCAAGATAGACGGGGTCTTTGCGCAGCACATAATTCTTGAAGCTGTGGATCAGGCCGCCATAGCCCAGATGGCCGCGCAGCCGGCTGAGGAGTTCGCCGCGCCGCTCAGCTTGCTCTGAGTATGCACGCCAGCCTTTATCAATTTCCACCAGCCTCAACTGGGTCTCCTGGCCCAGGTAAAGCCCCATCAGAACCGTTGCCGCCAAAAGCACAGCGGCCCCGATGATAGACACCGCCAGGCTCACTGGAACGCGCCGTCGATGTGGTTTGTGGTTCACGTTTTCAATTGACACCCTCCGTTGCTGTTTGACAAGAGGCCCTAATCGGGTGGACGCTGGTGGCCAGTGGAGGGCAACGCGCCAGATGACTGAGCAGATTCTCGTGGTTGATGATGATCCGCAGATCACATCCTTCTTACAGCGCTATCTGGAAACCCAGGGGTTCAACGTGATCTGCGCCGCCACCGGCCAGCAGATGAAAGACGTGTTGACCAAAAGCCGGGTCGATCTGTGTGTGTTGGATGTGGGTTTGCCCGACGCCGATGGCTTTGATCTGATGCGTGAGCTGAGGGAAACCTCCCGTCTTCCCATCATCGTGCTGAGCGTCCGCAATGAAGCCTTCGACCGCGTCTTCGGTCTGGAATATGGCGCCGATGACTATGTGACGAAACCGTTTGAGCCCCGCGAGCTGGCGGCCCGCATCCGGTCTGTCCTCCGGCGGACGAGCTATACAGATTCCGATGAGGTTGGTGAACACTCGCCCGGCGATCTCACCGTGGGCACCTGGTTGATCAAACTGGCGGAGCGGATCGTCGTGGACGCAAAGAGCGGCGCAGAGGCCGAACTGACGGCCATGGAATTCGACCTATTGCGCGCACTGGCCGAGCATCCGCGCGTTGTGCTCAGCCGCGATCAGCTGCTCGATCTTGCACGCGGCGGAGAGACGGTCGTGGGCGACCGGGCCGTGGATGTGCACGTGATGCGGCTGCGCAAGAAGATCGAGCCAGATCCGGCAAAGCCCACCTACATCAAAACCGTGCGGGGCATCGGCTATTGTCTGACGCACGATGTGAGCCGGTCCTGATCTGCACCGGTCGCTTGAGCCTAATAACGTCTCGCTGACAAGATTGTCATTCAAATGATTTGAATTCGCCATCTTGTGCACCATCTGGTCGGGTAAGGCATCATCTCGTGATGTCTCTTGAAGAAATGTGCAACCGGGGTGCGCATTTCGGTCAATAGTAACAACCGCCCCCCAGAGAGGAAAAACATGTCCATTCGGTCGATCTTAGTCGCGAGCGCCGCTATCATTGCTCTTTCTGCCGGTACGGCTTTTGCTGACGACATTTCAAAGCAAGACGTTATTGCCGCGCAAAAGGCGTGGGGTGAAGGCATCGTGGCCATCGCTGCCACCCACAAAGACGGCGGCGATTACAAAGCCCGCGCGACAGAACACATCAACACGCTCTATGCGTATGGCAAGACAGATGTGATGTTTAAGCCGACCTTGGCCGCGAAGGATCAGTTCCGCGAGAATTTTGACGAGGCTCTGAGCTACTTTGTTGGAACCAAAGGCACAGAAGATGGCGGTTTCGCCATCAAAGGCTGGACCAATGTCCGTTGGGAGAACAACGGCATTTTCACTGATGCCAAATCTGCAATGGCCATGGGCAACTACTACTTCACCGGACCCGACGGTAAAGAAACCAAGGTTGAATACACCTTCGGATATGTGAAAGACGCGGACGGCAAGTTGAAGATCAACCTGCATCATTCCTCGCTGCCGTACTCGCCAAGCTGAGGCAGAGCACAGCTCTTTGGTGCTCCACAAAATGGCCTGCGCTGCATCGTCAGCGCGGGCTCCCTTGCAGTTGAAGCGTAGGCCACATCCACAAAGACCCGGCCGTTCTCCGGCCACACGTGCGTTCTCCGACTGGCTGCTCGCAGAGATCAACGCAAACTAAGTCTGCGCCAGGAACCGGTCTGGAAACTCATCGGTCAGATGAGCCGCATAGGTCTTCAGCTCAGCTCCGCCCGGCGGCGTCACCTCGGTCAGCCACTCCGGCTCCAGGAAGAACCCAGCGGAGAAGCGTTCCGCCAGACCGCCGATCACCCGGTGCGGTGTGGCTGCCAGGCTGTCCCCGGCAATGGGCGCCAGGAGATCGCCGCAGTGCACAGACACCGCGCCGGCCACCACCGGCACTTCGCGCCAAACCCCATCGCGCCCACACATCTGGAGCCCGCCCTGCTTGTCCTGCCACAGCACGCTCATAACGCCTGTATCGATATGCTCACGCGCAATCGCCCGCTGGC
>JBCDIP010000012.1:0-16691 GCA_038748855.1 Pseudomonadota bacterium | reverse complement strand
TGGGATTGACTGGGGCGATGTTGACCTCGTCATCACCTTAGGCGCGCCAAAGGGTGCCAGCCGCCTGATGCAGAGGATCGGGCGGGCCAACCACCGCTTCGATGAGCCCTCCACTGCGTTGCTGGTGCCGTCCAACCGGTTTGAGGTGCTGGAATGCGAAGCTGCAAAGGCCGCCGCGGAAGGCAACCAGCAGGACACCGAGCCGCCCACGGAGATGAAGCTGGACGTTCTCGCCCAGCATATACTGGGCATGGCCTGTGCAGACCCGTTTACCGCAGATGCTCTGTTTGAGGAAATCCGCTCCGCCTTTGCCTATCGCAATCTGACACGCACCCAGTTTGACCGGGCGCTGCAGTTCGTTTCCACCGGCGGCTATGCGCTGAAAACCTATGAGCGCTATGCCAAGCTCAAGCAAACACCTGAAGGCCTCTGGCGTCTCAGCCATCCGCGCTTTGCCCAACAATACCGCATGAATGTGGGCACCATCGTTGAGGCGGCCATGTTAAAGGTGCGCCTGGTGAGCCGCCGGCGGCGCAAACCCCTTGGCCGCGGCGGCAAGATTTTGGGCGAGATCGAAGAGAGCTTCATCGACCAGCTGGCCCCGGGAGATACGTTCCTGTTCGCCGGGCAGATCCTGCGCTTTGAGGGCCTCAACGAGCTCAACGCACTCGCCAGCCGCTCGAACGCAGAAGACCCGCAGATCCCTGCCTATATGGGCGGCAAGTTTCCCCTCTCCACCTATCTGGCCGACCGGGTGCGCTCCATGCTGGCCACCCCGAACGAGTGGCGCCGCCTGCCGCCTCAGGTGCGTGAGTGGCTGACCATGCAGCAGATCAAATCTGTCTTGCCCAAGCGCGAGCAGATGCTGGTGGAGACCTTTCCGCGTGGCCATAAGCACTATCTGGTTTGCTACCCGTTTGAAGGGCGCCTGGCGCACCAGACCCTGGGGATGCTGCTCACCCGGCGCCTGGAACGCCTGAGGGCCCGGCCCATGGGTTTTGTGGCCTCCGAATATGCCATGGCGATCTGGGGCTTACGTGATTTGAGCCTGATGATCGAATCAGGCAAGTTGTCGCTCGCTCAGCTCTTCGAAGAAGACATGCTGGGTGACGACCTGGACGCTTGGCTGGCAGAATCGAGCTTGATGAAACGGACCTTCAAAAACTGCGCGATCATTGCCGGTCTGATTGAGCGGCGCTATCCGGGCCAGGAGAAATCCGGGCGCCAGGTGACCTTCTCGTCCGATCTGATCTACGATGTGTTGCGCGAGCATGAGCCCGATCATCTGTTGCTTCAGGCCGCCTGGGACGATGCGGCCACAGGCCTGCTCGATATCCGCCGGCTCGGCGGGCTCTTGTCGCGGGTGAAGGGCAAGATTGTGCACCGGTCCCTCGATCAGGTCTCGCCCCTGGCGGTGCCGGTCATGCTGGAGATCGGCAAGGAGCCGGTACACGGCGAGGCCGATGAGAGCCTGCTGGCCGAAGCTGAGGCCATGCTGGCCGGGGAGGCGATGGCCCGTGCCTGAGCTCAAATCCCAAAGTCCCGCACCTCAAAGCAATGGGGAGGTCATCACCCTCGGCTCAACCCGGCTTGTGCCTGATTTGAGCGGCGCCATATGGCTGGAGGAGACGCGCACGCTTCTGGTGGCCGATTTGCATTTTGAGAAAGGCTCTGCCTTCGCGCAGCGGGGCGTGCATCTGCCGCCCTACGACACCGGCTCCACCCTGGCCATGCTGGAACAGGCTGTTCAGCGCTATCAGCCCGACCGCATCGTCTCGCTCGGCGACAGCTTCCATGATGACGCCTCGCGCGAACGCATGGGCGATGAGGATGTGGCGCGCATTCGGGCGCTCACCGCACGCACGGAGTTCGTGTGGATCACCGGAAACCATGACACCGCGCCGCCTGATGATCTCGGCGGCACCATTACCGGACAGCTGACCGTGGGCGAGCTGACCTTGCAGCACGAGCCCACCGGCGGACTGTCCTTCTTTCCTGAAGTCTCCGGTCACCTGCACCCGGTTGCGGCCGTATCGCGGCGCGGGCGGCGCATTCGCCGCCGCTGTTTTGCCTGCGATGGCGCCCGGCTCGTGATGCCGGCGTTCGGCGCATATACAGGCGGGCTTAATGTGATGTCCGAAGCATTTTATCCGGTGTTTCCAGACGGCAAGTTCTGGGTATGGATGCTGGGTCGCGATGACGTTTACAAGATCCATTCCCGCCACTTGCGGCCCTAATCGAACACAAGCTCGGCCACCATTGAAGGGTGATGCTGGCAGAGATACCTCATCTGCATACCTTCTGAGACGATCAGCGTTGCGCTCTGGCCTTGCTCCAGAGAGCCGGTGTCCCAGCTCTCATCTGTCGCTGTTGCGGTGTGCGGCACCGCATCTTTATTGGTCCAAGTGATCTCATCGCCCGGTGCCACCTTCAGCCGGGCTGGCTCAAACCCGAAGGCTTTTATCTCTACGCCATGAGCGTGCCCAGCCAGGACCGGGCTTGATGGCGCGAGACCTGTGGCTGCACCAGCGGCCACAAGCCCCTTGAGCACGGTTCTGCGGTGCATGGACAAACCTACTGAAGCGACCTGACCATCATCTCAGCGTGCTTTTCATACGCCTTGAAGATCCGCAGACCTTGCTGGAACAGCGCTTTGACTTCCGGGTTTTCAATGTTGGGAATGAAGGTGTGTTCCACCAGTTTGTTGACGGCCTGGTGGTACGCGAGCTCGTTCTCCGCATAGCGCTTGTCAAACGCGGCGCCGCGCAGGCCAGCCATTTCGTCCACCAGCTTCTCAGAACCCTTGATCAGGGACCGGCTCAGGAAATTGTCTTGAGGCTGCACCTTCAGCTTCTTCAAAAGCGCCAGTGCCAGCTCGTTGACCTTGGCGTGGTCGCGGATCATGGTTCTGGCAAATTTGTGTATTTCGGGATTTGCCGAAATACCAAGCGCCAAGTGCGCATAACGGATATCGATATTGTCTGCCGTATAGGCCACATGGGCGATCTCCAGATCGTTCAGGTCAGCCGGGCTCTCCGCGAGCGCCGGGGCTACAGCCAGGGACACGGCAAGACCAATGCCGGCAAGCATGCGTTTCAAGGTCATCTCAAATCTCCAAACTCTATTGAACTGCACTCCGGAATGGACTGCAGATGTGAGTGATATCGGACGAGAGTTGGGATGTTGAATGACCGCCCGTGCGGGATTCTTGATCGATCGTGCGATCTGCTTTCAAAGCACCGCCCCACCTGCTAGAGCGGTGATATGGATTTGCTGAGCGATATTCTCGCCAAACTGAAATTGGTGGGCACACTCTACTTCCGCACTGAGTTCTCCTCGCCCTGGAGCGTAGAAGTGCCCGCGTTCAGCAATGTGGCGCGCTTTCATTTTGTGCACCGCGGCCGCTGCTTTGCCCAAGTGGCCGGGGAAAGCGACCCTGTGCTTTTGGAGCAGGGCGACCTGATCATCATCACACATGGGGCAGGGCACACACTAAGCGATCCCCACAAGGTCAACGCGCTCAGCCTGGATGAAGTGCTTGAGCAATCCGGCTTCTCAGGAACCGGCGCGCTGGTGCATGGCAGCCATCAAGGCGGCCATGAAACACAGCTCGTGTGCGGACACTTCGCGTTTGACGAAGATGCCAGCCACCCGCTGATCGAGGCGCTGCCGCCGTTCATCCATATCACCGAGACTTCCGAAGCCGCAGGCACCTGGCTGGACAGCACGCTGCGCATCATCGGGTCGGAGGCCGGGCGCGGGGGCCTTGGCGGTGACCTTATCGCGCTGAAGCTCTCAGAGATCATCTTCGCTCAAGCCATCCGCAGCTTTCTGTCCGACAAGGGCCGGAATCTCCGCCCGTTTTCGGCCTTCGCAGATCCGGCCATCGCCCGCGCGCTTCAGGCCATGCACGCCGACCCGGCGCGCGCCTGGAGCCTGGAGGACATGGCGCGGGAGGCTGGCATGTCGCGCACCGTGTTCTCCGGCCGCTTCTCTGAGCTCATGGAGATGACCCCGCTGGCCTATCTCACCGAATGGCGCATGCAGATTGCCCGCCAGCTGCTGCTGGAGAGCGATGCGCCCATCATCGATGTGGCAGAGCAATGTGGCTATGGCTCGGAAGCCTCGTTCGGGCGTGTGTTCAAGAAACGCTTCGCCCTGCCACCCGCCGGCTACCGCAAAGCGCGGGGCCAGGCAGAATGAGTGCGCTCTACGATCTTGTTGCCCGATATGCGCGCCTTGGCAATCACCGCACGGGAACGGAAGTCGACCGCGCCACAGTTGATTGGATGACCGAACTCCTTAGCGAGAAAGGCGCCACGGTAACGCGCCATGCCTATGCGTTCCCCCTCTTCACCGGCGAGGCGCACGGGACGGGCAGCGCAGACGGCGTTGCCCTAGAGCCGCTCTACTACAGCGCCACAGGCGAACTCACTGAAGAGGCCGCGCATGTAGCCTCCATCGACTTTGACGAGAGCCATGGCGATGGGGCGATTGCTGAGGCTCTAAACTCGAGCGTCCAAGACGCTCACGCGGCGGGCGCGCGCATGGTCATCGTGGCCACCCGCACTCCAACAGGTAGCCTCTGCGCCATCAACCGGGCGCCTCAGGCCACCGGAGATGTGCCAATATGTCTGGCGCCGGGCCAGGCGCTTGATCAGCTCAGCAGCGACCAGGCCGGGGTGCGGTTTAGGGCGGAGATCTCTACCGGTCATTCAGAAAACCTCAGCGCGTTCTTCCCATGTGCGCAGTGTGATCGAACGCCGTTGGTGGTCACCACTCCGCTCAGTGGCTGGTTCGCCTGCGCCGGGGAACGGGGGACCGGCATTGCCATTGCCCTTTCCGTGGCCGAAACGCTGAGCCGCCATATCCCGGTGCTGCTGGTGATGCCCACGGGCCATGAGCTTGGCTATTTTGGAGCGGCGAGATTTGTTGAGAGCTTTGAGAGAAAGATCTCTGGCGTCTTGCATCTGGGGTCATGCCTTGCCGACAAAACAGCCCTCAGCGAAGAGGGGGCCATGATGTCGGTGAGCAATCTTAAGGGCGCCGCGTTTGAGAAAGCATGCGACGGGCTAGCGCCTTTAGGGGTCGTGCCCAGGCAACCGAAGGCGCCGCTTGCGCCGGCTGAGTGGGTGGGCGAATCTGAGCTTTGGGCGCCGCGCGGCGATGCGATGATTTCCATAGCCGGCACGTCTCCGCGCTTCCACACTCCGGAAGATCTGGCGAAGCTCGTCACCGACGAAGAGACGCTTCAGCGCGTCAGATCTTGCGTGCTGACCACCGCTCAGGCATTGATCGCTTAAGACGATAGCGGGAGGACAGGACGTTGCGTTTCAAGTTTCACAGTGAGCCCATTCAGGACGCCTGGCTGGATGCCTATGGCCACCTGAACGAGGCGTATTATCTGGTGCCGTTCTCCAACGCCACCTGGCTCATGCAGGATCATTTCAACATCGGCGTGCCCTATTTCAAGGACACCGGCTGCGCGATCTACACGGTGGAAACCCACATGCGCTACCTGGCCGAAGTGAGGGCGCCGGCCACCGTAGACATTGAAACCCTCATCATCGGGGCGGATGAAAAACGCATTTGGTTTGCCCACGAGATGCTTTGCGAGGGAACCTTGCGCGCAACGGCGGAATTCATGGTGCTGCATTACGATACGCGCGCAGGCCGCACATCCCCAATGCCCGATGATGTGGTGGCCGCGTTGAAAGACGCGAAGCTGCCGGAGCCGCCCGAATGGGCCGGCCGCAGCCTGGGCCTTAAGAAGAAATAGACCCCCCATCCGAAGCGGCGGCCGGAGATAGGGGGTTTACGGCCAAGGCAAATTCGTTGCAGACTGGTGTCAGCAAAAAGGCACGATAGTGCCTGGAGGGATGGGGAGACTTTGGTCCGATGGGGAAGCTCATCACGCTTGTTATTCAGCGTTTGGCGCTGGGGCTGCTCACGCTCCTGGCTGTCTCGCTGATCATCTTTCTGGGCGTTGAACTGCTGCCCGGGGACATTGCTACGGAGATCTTAGGCCAGGACGCTCTGCCGGAAACGGTTGAGGTGTTCCGCCGCGAATTGGGGCTCGATAAGCCGCCGCACATCCGCTACATCGACTGGGTGCTGGGCGTTATCCAGGGCGATTTCGGCACATCGTTCGCAAACCAGCGGCCGATCTCCGAGCTGATCGGCTTTCGGCTTGCCAACACGCTGTTCCTGGCACTGATGACCGCGGCGATTGCCGTGCCGTTCTCGCTGATCTGCGGCGTTCTGGCAGCTCTGTATCGCAACTCCTTCTACGACCGGGCGATCAACACCTTCACCCTGACGTCGATCTCCTTCCCTGAATTCTTCATCGCTTACATCCTGATCATCGTGTTTTCGCAGCAGCTGGGCTGGTTCCCGAGCCTTTCGAACGTTGACATGGATATGCCCTTGTGGGAGCGCATCTATAAGTGCTTGCTCCCGGCGGCCACGATGACGCTCGCGGTGTTCGCCCACATGATGCGCCAAAGCCGGGCGGCGATCTTGAACCTTCTGGCCAGCCCTTACATTGAGATGGCCAACCTGAAGGGCCTGCAGCGGGCGCGGATCATTGTGCACCATGCCCTGCCCAACGCCTGGGCGCCGATCGCCACCGTGGTGGCCTTGAACCTTGCTTACCTGGTGGTTTCGGTCGTGGTGGTTGAGGTGGTGTTTGTCTATCCCGGCCTTGGCCAGCTGATGGTCGACAGCGTGATCGTGCGCGACCTGCCGGTGGTGCAGGCCTGCAGCCTGGTGTTTGCGGCCACGTATATTCTGCTTAACCTGACGGCGGATCTGATCTCCATCGTCACCAACCCGAGGCTTCTGCATCCAAAATGAGTGACAACACTGGAGATGATGCCAGATCCGCGGACGCGGTTGCCATACCACTGGCTGAAAGAGACTGGAAACGCGACGCCTGGCGCGAGCTGAAGAAGGCACCGATAACGGCCAAGTTCGGGATCTTGGTGATCTTCACGTACGTGTTCGTGGCGCTCTTCGCGCCCATCCTAACCCCTTACGGGGAATCGGAGATTGTAGGCCCGGAGTTTGACGTGTGGGGCGACAAGTTCATTCTGGGCACTGACAATCTGGGCCGGGATATGATGACCCGCCTGATCTATGGGGCGCGGAACACCCTCGGCATCGCGTTTATGACCACGGTGCTGGCCTTTATCGTCGGCGGTGGTCTTGGCCTTCTGGCCTCGATCCTGAGGGGCTGGGTGGACCAGGTGCTGAGCCGCATCATCGACATCTTCATGGCCATTCCGGTGCTCATCTTCGCGCTGGTGCTGCTGACCATCTTCGGCTCCAGCGTTCAGAACCTGATCATCATCATCGCGCTTCTGGACTCAACCCGGGTGTTCCGCCTGGCCCGCGCGGTGGGCATGAACGTGGCTGTCATGGATTTTGTGGAAGTGGCCAAGCTGCGCGGTGAGCGGCTGCCCTGGATCATGTTCCGGGAGATCCTGCCCAACATCATGCCGCCTCTGGTGGTGGAGTTCGGCCTGCGCTTCTGCTTCGTCTTCCTGTTGATCGCAGCCCTCTCGTTCTTGGGCGTCGGCATCCAGCCGCCCACGGCGGACTGGGGCTCCATGGTGCGCGACAACGCCACTCTTATCACCTACGGCGATATCACGCCGCTGCTGCCGGCAGCTGCCATCGCCCTGCTCACGGTCGGCGTGAACTTCGTCGTCGACTGGTTCCTGCACAAGACATCGGGACTGCGCGATGACCACTAGCCCTAAGAAGAAGAAAAGCAAAGACCAAGAGATCCTGCTTTCCGTCCGGGGCCTCAGAATTGAGGGCCAGAGCGATGACGAATGGCACGAGATCGTTAAAGGCGTAGACTTCGATCTGCACCGCGGCGAGGTGCTGGGCCTGATCGGGGAATCGGGCGCCGGCAAGTCCACCATTGGGCTTGCCGCCATGGGCTTTGCCCGGCCAGGCTGTAAGATCACCGCGGGCGACATCATGTTTGACGGGGTGAACCTCTTCAACGCCACCGAGGACGACAAGCGGGCCCTGCGCGGGGTGCGCATTTCCTATGTGGCCCAGTCGGCGGCGGCCTCGTTCAACCCGGCCCATAAACTGATTGAGCAATATTCCGAAGCCCCGGTTCAGCACGGAGTGATGGACGAAAAGACGGCCCATGCGGAGGCCATCAATCTGTTTGAGAAATTGCAGTTGCCCGATCCGCACACGATCGGCTTCCGCTATCCGCACCAGGTTTCAGGTGGCCAGCTCCAGCGCGCCATGACCGCAATGGCCATGGCGTGCAAGCCGGACCTGATCGTTTTCGACGAGCCCACCACGGCGCTCGATGTGACCACCCAGATCGAGGTTCTGGCCGCCATCAAGGACATTGTACACGAGTACAATACGGCCGCCATTTACATCACCCATGATTTGGCCGTGGTGGCCCAGATGGCCGACAAGATCATCGTGCTGCGCTATGGCGAAGTGGTGGAAGAGGCCGAGACCCGCAAGATGCTCTCATCGCCTAAGCAGACTTACACAAAGTCTCTCTGGGCGGTGCGCTCTTTGGAGAAGAAGGAGCAGCCGTCGGACAATATCCTCTTAGAGATGCGGAACGTGGACGCCAGCTATGGCGGCAATGTGAAGGTTCTGAAGAACGTCAGCATCAAAGTGCCCAAGCAGCGCACCGTGGCTGTTGTGGGGGAATCGGGGTCCGGCAAGTCCACCGCCGCCCGGGCCATCACCGGGCTTCTGCCGCCCCTCAAGGGCGAGGTGGTGTTTAAGGGCGAGACCTTGTCGGCCGCCTTGAAGGATCGCAAGCCGGATGATCTGCGCAAGTTGCAGATGATCTATCAGATGCCGGATACGGCCCTGAACCCGCGCATGCGGATCCGCGACATCATCGGCCGGCCGGTGCAGTTCTATCTGGGTCTTTCCGGCAAGCAGCGTGATGAGCGGGTGAGCGATCTGTTAAACATGATCGAGATGGAACCGAACCAGTATGTGGACCGGTTCCCGGGCGAGCTTTCCGGCGGCCAGAAGCAGCGGGTGTGCATTGCCCGGGCGCTGGCGGCGGAGCCTGAGCTGATCATCTGCGATGAGGTGACCTCGGCGTTGGACCAGCTGGTGGCCGAGGAGATCTTGAAGCTGCTGCAGCGCCTGCAGGACGAGCTTGAACTCTCCTACATGTTCATCACCCACGACTTGGCGACGGTGCGGGCCATCGCCGATGAGATCGTGGTGATGCTGCAGGGCGAGGTTGTGGAGCAGGGCCTGAAGACCGAGATCCTGACCCCGCCGCACCATGAGTATACGGACCTGCTCTTGTCGTCGGTTCCGGAGATGGATCCTGATTGGCTTGAGGAGCTGTTGAAGGAACGGGCGAAGAAGCAGCCCACGATCCAGCTCGCCGGGAACTAGCCGCCGTCCTTGCGAAAGCGAGGACCTTCTTAGCCAAATGAAAGGTGTGAGCTATGGGCCCTCGCATTCGCAAGGGCGCGGGGGGCTTTGTTCATATCGTCACCTCCGCTCCCCTCTCGTCATCCCCGCGCAGGCGGGGATCCAGGGCGGTTGACATTGTGAGTGCGGCCCCTGGGTCCCGGATATTTTGCTGACGCAAAATTCCGGGATGACGGATGGAATTAGAAACTCAACCATCAAGGCCAAATAGCCCGAATTCGTGTTTGCGCTCAGAAGGTTACGCGAAATTGGGTTCGTTTCGCAGAAACATACTTCCGCGCACCATTATCAACCATTTAGTGGCATATGCCACTTTTAGCTCGCCGGCAGCGTCTCTTCCACCAGCCTCGCCCAATAGCTCGCCCCGAGGGGCAGGATCTCATCATTGAAATCGAAATGCGGGCTGTGCAGGTTCGCGCTCTCTTCGCCGGCGCCGAGCCAGATGTAGCTGCCCGCCTTCTCCTGCAGCATGAACGCGAAATGCTCTGAGCCCATGACCGGGGTCACATTGGTGTCCACATTCTCCGCGCCCACAAGGCCGGCGGCGATCTTTTCCGCCTGCCGGGTGGCGTCCGCCTCGTTCACGGTTGGCGGATAGCGCCTCTCATAATGCACCTCGGCTTCCGCCCCATGGGCCGCTGCTACGCTGGCCGCAATGCGCTTGATGTTGGCCTCGGCCATATCCTGAACCTTGGGGATGAAGCTGCGCACGGTGCCCTTCAGCTCCACCTCTTGCGGGATCACGTTATAGGCATCCCCGCCGTGGATCTGGGTGGTGGAGACCACCACCGCCTCCAGCGGGTCAACATTGCGGCTGGCAATGGTCTGCAGGTTGGTGACGATGTGGGACGCCACCAGAACCGGGTCGACGCCCTCATGGGGCATGGCCCCGTGACCGCCTTTGCCGGTCACCTTGATCTCGAAGATGTCGTAGGACGCCATGATCGGCCCGGTCCGCATGCCGATGGTGCCCACCGGAACGCCAGGCCAGTTGTGCATGCCATAGACCTGCTCCATGGGATACTTGCCAAAGAGACCCTCATCCACCATCACCCGGGCGCCGCCCTCGTTCTCTTCAGCGGGCTGGAAGATGAGATAGACCGTGCCGGAAAAGTCCCGGGTCTCGGCCAGGTACTTCGCTGCGCCCAGCAGCATGGTGGTGTGGCCGTCATGACCGCAGGCGTGCATCTTGCCGGGGGTCTTGGACGCATAGGGCTTGTTGGTCTGCTCATAGATATCCAGCGCATCCATATCGGCGCGCAGGCCAATGGCGCGCGAACCCGGATCCTTGCCCTCTACGATGCCAATCACGCCGGTGCCCGCCAGGCCGCGTTCCACCTTGACGCCAAAGCTCTCCAGCTTGTCGGCCACGAATTGCGAGGTCTTCACCTCTTCAAACGCGGTCTCAGGATGCTCATGCAGCGTGCGCCGCCAATCGGTCATTTCGTCGTGGCTTTGGGCAATCTTGTCGTGAATGTCCATCAGGGGTCCTCTTCAACGCTTAAGAGAGTATCAGGCAAGTTTAGCAAATTCTGTATTGCGTCCGGGAGCTGCGCCCAGCAGCGCTTCGGTGTAACTGTGGGACGGGTTGGCGTAGACTTCGGCGGTCAATCCCTGCTCCACAACCACGCCGTTCTGCATCACCATAATCCGGTCGCACACCTGGGCAGCCACGCGCAGGTCGTGGGTGATGAACAGCATGGCCAAGTCATAGCGCTGGCGCACATCATCAAGCAGCTGCAACACCTGCGCCTGCACAGACACATCAAGCGCGGAGACGGCCTCATCGGCAATCAGCACCTTGGGCTCCATGGCCAATGCCCGGGCGATGCAAATCCGCTGACGCTGACCGCCGGAGAACTGATGGGGGAACCGGTCAAGCGCATCGGGCGCCAGGCCCACCACGCGCATCAGCTCGCGCGCGCGCTCCAGAGCCTCCTGGTGGGAGAGGCCGAAGTTCATGGGCCCTTCCACAATCGACTGACCAACAGTGCGCCGCGGGTTGAGCGAGCGGTAAGGATCCTGGAAGACGATCTGCACATCGCGCCGGTAGGGCCTCAGCGCGTTTTCCGCAAGGCCCGCAATGTTCTGACCGGAGATCATGACCTCACCGCCCGTGGGATCAATCAGGCGCACAATGCAGCGCGCTACGGTGGATTTGCCGGAACCGGATTCGCCCACAACGCCCAAGGTCTCGCCGCGGTGGATGACCAGCTCCACCCCTTGCGCCGCCTTCACCTGGCGGCCCTTCTTGAAGAAGCCGCCATCGTCATAAGTCTTGTCAAGATCGTGCACCTGCAAGGCCGTGTCGCGCACTTCCGGTTCGGGGCGCTGGGGCGGTACGAGGCTGGGCACTGAGGAAATCAGCATCTGAGTATAAGGGTGGCTCGGCTTACCAAGGATCTGGGCGGCCGGGCCCTGCTCCACCACCAGGCCATGCTGCATCACCACCACATGGTCGGCGATCTCGGCCACCACGCCGAAGTCGTGGGTGATGAAGAGAACGCCGGTGCCGTGGCGTTCCTGGATGTCTTTGATGAGATCCAGGATCTGGGCTTGGGTGGTCACATCCAGGGCCGTTGTGGGCTCATCAGCGATCAGAAGCCCGGGCTCCAAAGCGAGCGCCATGGCGATCATAATGCGCTGGCGCTGGCCGCCGGAGAGCTGGTGAGGATAGGTGTCGAACAGCTTCTTGGGGTCCGGCAGGTTCACATCGGCCATCACCTCCAGAACCCGGGCCGCCCGTTGGGAAGCAGACATAGAGGTGTGGATTTCCAACATCTCGCCAATCTGATCGCCGACCTTCATCACCGGGTTGAGCGCCGTCATGGGCTCCTGGAAGATCATGGCCATGCGCTCGCCGCGCAATTGGCGCAGTTCCGCCTCCGACTTGACCAAGAGATCTTCGCCGCTGAGCAGCGCCTGGCCAGCCACGGGCGTCAGGTCCTTGCGCGGTATGAGCCCCATCACCGTGTGGGCGGTCACCGATTTACCGGAACCCGATTCCCCAACCACGCAGACGATCTCGCCCTTGCCCACGGTGAAGGAGATGTCCTGGATGGCATACTCCCGGTCCGCGCCTTCCGGCAGGGTGACCGAGAGGCCTTTGATCTCGAGCACCGTCTCGGGGCGTTTGTTCTGAGCTTTCTTTGCCATGGGGCTACATCTTCCGGGCAATGCGTGGGTCCAGCGTGTCGCGCAGGCCGTCGCCGAGAATGTTCACCGAGAGCACCGTCACCGCCAGGGCGATGCCGGGATAGAAGATGATCCAGGGGCTGAGCTGGAAGTAAGTGCGTCCTTCGGCCATGATGTTGCCCCAGCTGGGGATCTCCGGCGGAATGCCGGCGCCCAGGAAGCCGAGGATCGATTCCGTCAACATGGCCGAGCCGCAAATATAGGTGGCCTGCACGATCATGGGTGCGATCGTGTTGGGCAGGATGTGGCGGTAGAGAATGAGCGGCAGCTTGGTGCCTGCCGCAATGGCCGCCTCAACGTAAGGTTCCTCGCGCACGGTGAGCACAACAGAGCGCACCAGGCGGACCACACGGGGGACTTCCGGCACCACAATGGCGATCACCACAGTGGTGAGTGTGGCCCCTGAGAGCGAGATCAGAGCAATGGCCAAAAGGATTGCGGGGATCGACATGAGGCCATCCATGATGCGCATGATGATCGCATCCAGCACGCGGATGTAGCCGGAGATCATCCCGACAATGAGCCCGATGAACACAGCAATGCCGCTCACCGCAAGGCCCACCACCAGGGAGATGCGCGCGCCGTGCACCACCCGGGCGAACACATCACGGCCCAGAAAGTCGGTGCCGAACAGGAACTCACCCTGAGGTGGCTTGAGACGCTTGATCGGGTTGAGCGCGATCGGGTCGGCGGTAAAGAGCGGGCCGATGACCCCGATCAGGATCATGATGCCCAGCAGGATGCCGCCGATAATGATGGACGGGTGCGAGCGGATGATCGCCCATTGACTAAGCTCAGCCTTGGCGGGAACGGCTTCAGGCTCGGCAACTTGAGGATTTGCATCAACTGACATCAGTAGCGAATCCTCGGGTCAAACAGGGTGTAGGAAAGATCAATCAGAAGGTTGATCAGGATGTAGATGAAGCTGAAGAACAAGATGAGCCCTTGGATGATGGGATAATCGCGGGCCAGCACCGCATCCAGCACCAGGCGGCCAAGACCTGGAATGTTATAAACGCTCTCGGTCACCACCACGCCGCCGATGAGAAGGGCGATGCCGATGCCGATGACGGTGACGATGGGCACCGCCGCATTGCGCAGGGCGTGGCTGAGAAGCACTTTCAGCTCGCTCTGGCCCTTGGCGCGGGCCGTGCGCACATAGTCTTCCTGCAGAACCTCCATCACCGAGGCCCGGGTCATGCGCGCAATCAGCGCGATGAAGATCACCGACAAGGTGAGCGTGGGCATGATGATGTGCCTCAGGAACGGGCCCACCCCATGCTCAAACATGGAGCGGTAGCCCTGAACGGGCAGCCATTGCAGCTTTATGGATATGACGTAAATCAGGATATAGCCGAGCACGAACACGGGCACGGAAAAGCCGGCCACGGAGAACACCATGACCGCCCGGTCTATCCAGCTGCCCGCTTTCCAGGCGGCAATCGTGCCGAGCGGCACGGCCACCAGCACCGTGAAGATGATGGTGGTGAGGGTCAGCATGATGGTCGGCTCAATGCGCTGGGCAATGAGCGTTGTGACCGGCAAGTTGGTGAAGATGGAGGTCCCGAGATCTCCCTGGGCGAGGCCGCCGATCCACTTGGTGAACTGCACCAATATGGGCTCGTTCAACCCCAGTTGCTCGCGGATGCGGGCAATGTCTTCCGCCGTGGCATAGTCCCCCGCAATCACCGAAGCCGGATCCCCCGGCGACAGGCGCAGCATCAAAAACACGAATGCCGCCACGATCACCATCACCGGAATGGTGGCAAGCACACGCCTGATCACATAACCCAGCATGACTGTAGCCTCAAAACGATCCCACCCGGCGATGGGCCGGGTGGGGAATGGTGTGTTTCAGGTTCAAGCCTATTCGACCGACATGTTCCAGAAGAACTGAACGGGCGACTTGATGAGGCCCTTCACGTTGTTTCGGTAAGCCACCGGTGTGAAGAACTGGCCGAGCTGACCCGAGGCACCAATGGCCCACAGGCGCTCTTGCACCTTCATGCCGAGCTCCTTCTTTGCTTCCACGGTTGTGGCCGCTGCGAAGGCCGTGCGGGCTTTTTCAAGCTCTGCATCTTCCGGCCAACCGAACCAACCTTTTGCCGGGTTGCCGGAGAAGGCAATCGCCATTGGGTCGATCACGTCGGCACCGATCCACCAGGTATGGAACATGTTCCAGCCGCCTTCAGCCACAGGCTCACGCTTGGCGCGGCGAGAGGTAAGGGTCGACCAGTCCATGGCCTGCACATCCACCTTCATGCCGATTTTGCGCAGCTTTTCTGCGGTGATCAGCGAGAAGGCTGACAGGATCGGAACGTCGGTCGGCTGCATGATGACCACAGGCGTGCCGTCATAGCCGCTGTCGGCCAGGGCCGCTTTGGCTTTGTCGATGTCGCCGGTTTTCATCACGTCGCTGCCCACATCGTTGTCCAGCGGCGTGCCGCACGGGAACACCGAGTAGCAGGTCTTCCAGAACTGTTGATCGCCCACGGCGCCGGCCAGATAGTCTTCCTGCTTCATGGCCATAATGGCGGCCCGGCGCACCTTCGCATTGTCAAAAGGCGGCAGCAGGTGATTGAAGCGGGCAAAGCCGATATTGCCCAGCGGATCGTTGATTTCCACCGTAATGTCCTGGTTGGCCGAAAGGATCGGCATCAGGTCGTTGGCAGGGGCTTCAAAATAATCCACTTCACCGCTGATCAGCGCGTTCATGGCCGTGGTCTGGTCCGGGAAATAGGTCCATTCTACACGGTCCACCTTGGCCACCTTGCCACCGGCAGCAGCAGAGGCCGGCTCAGAGCGCGGCACGTAGTTTGGGTTCTTCTTGTACACAACCTTCGAACCGGGCACCCAGTCCTCTTTGGAGAACATGAAGGGGCCGGAGCCGATATGCTCTTCGATCTGCTTGAACGGATCGGTTTCGGCCATGCGCTTGGGCATCATGAACGGCACGTTGGACGAAATCTTACCGATGGATTCCAGCACCAGGCCATAGGGCTGCTTGAGCTTCATGACGATGGTTTTGGCATCTGGAGCGGACAGGCTCTCGACCACCTCGAACAGGGCCTGGCCCATGCCGTCGCGCTTGCCCCAGCGCTGCAGAGAGGCAATGCAGTCCTCTGCCGTCACATCCGGGCCGTCATGCCATTTCAGGCCGTCCCGCAGCTTGAAGGTCCAGGTCAGGCCATCGTCAGACTTGGTCCAGGTGTCCACCATCTGCGGCTGAGGCTTGAAGTTCTCGTCCATGGCAAACAGGGTGTCATAGATGAGATATCCATGGTTGCGGGAGATGTAAGCCGTGGTCCAGATCGGATCCAGGTTCTTCAGGTCGGCATGGGGGATCACACGCAGAACTTTTTCGGCAGCCGCCTCACCAATGGCGCCGAACGAGCCGAGAGCCAAGGGTATGGCCACAGCCGCTGCGGTCAGGAATTTTCGTTTGGTCCAACTGAGCATGTTTCACTGTCCTCCTGCTTAAGTCTCTGATCATGAGTTAACGACTTCAGCCCCCGCGGTGTCAATGATTGTTGATCTGAGTTGACGCCATTCCCGCGGCCTGACACAGTCGGGCGCTCGTTTTTCGATCCCCCACCCCCTCTCAAGACCGCAGGTCCGAGATGCCGAAGCCCCGAATTGCCATTGCCGGTTTTCAACACGAAACCAACACGTTCGCGCCCATGCCAACGAAGATTGAAGATTTTGAGCTGGCCGGCGCCTGGCCCGGCATGATGCGTGGGGCGCAAGTGCTGGAAACGTTCACTGGGCTCAACATCCCGTTGAGCGGGTTTATCGACGCGGGCGACGATATGGACCTCGTGCCGCTGTTTTGGGGGGCTGCGGAACCGGGAGGCTATGTGGATCAGGGCGGGTTTGACACCATGGTGGGCATGATCACAGAGGATCTGGCTGCCGCCGGCCCACTGGACGGGGTCTACCTGGACCTCCATGGTGCGATGGTGACCGACGACTTTGAGGATGGTGAGGGCGAAGTCCTGCGCCGGGTGCGGGCGGTTGTGGGCCAAGCTCGGCTGGTGCGGGCT
>JBCDIP010000011.1:0-16843 GCA_038748855.1 Pseudomonadota bacterium | reverse complement strand
TGATCTTGTTCAGCCGCGTTTGCGCTGCTTCGGGCCCCGCCATAACCTCACGGAGGCGCCGAAGCAGTACGCGCGGGCCGACGTGGGTGGGTTGCATTGAGGCCTGATCCCTTTCTTGCCGCGCCTGCTCTAGAGCACGGGCAATTTTAGACGATTCCGCTGATCTATTCTAAGACTTTCCGGCTGTCTTATGTGTCCGCGTCCAATCCGTAAGCCGTGTGCAGCGAGCGCAAAGCCAGCTCGGTGTAGGCGGAGTCAATCAACACAGAAATCTTGATTTCGGAGGTGGTGATCGCCTGAATGTTGATGTTGCGCTCAGCCAGGGTCCGGAACATCTTGGCCGCAACGCCCGCATGCGAGCGCATCCCGATGCCGATCACCGAAACCTTAACCACTTCGGTCGAGCCGGTGAGGCTCTCATACTCGATCTCATCCTTGGCTGCCTCGATCACTTCCAGCGCCCGGTCCAGATCGTTTTCGGAGACCGTGAACGTCAAATCGGTATACTTTCCGTCACCCGAAACGTTCTGCACAATCATATCCACGTTGATCTCACTTTCAGACAAAGGCCCGAAAATGCGCGCTGAAACGCCCGGCTTGTCCCGCACCCGGGCAAGCGTCACCTTGGCTTCGTTGCGGGAATAGGCAATCCCGCTCACCACTTCCTGTTCCACGATCTCATCCTCATCGCATACCAGTGTGCCTGGAATATTGTTACCTGAAACATCCACGGTCTCAGGATCATCAAAACTGGAGCGCACCCTGAGGGGCACTCTGTGGATCATTGCCGCTTCCACCGAGCGGGTTTGCAGGACCTTTGCCCCCAGCGAGGCCATTTCCAGCATCTCCTCATAGGAGATGCGCTCAAGCTTCTGCGCCTTGGTCACAATGCGCGGGTCGGTGGTGTAGACACCGTCCACATCTGTGTAGATGTGGCAGCGCGCACCCAAGGCCGCCGCAAGCGCCACTGCGCTGGTATCGGACCCGCCGCGTCCTAGTGTGGCCACACGGTTGTCAGGGCCCAAGCCTTGAAACCCTGCGATGACCGCAACCTGTCCATCGTCCATGCGCGAGCCGATGGTTTCCGCCTCAATGTCCACAATGCGGGCCGCGCCGTGCACCGCGTCGGTGCGGATCGGGATTTGCCAGCCCAGCCACGAGCGCGCGGAAATATCCATTCCCTGCAGCACCAAAGCCAAGAGGCCCGAGGTCACCTGCTCACCGGTGGCCACCACGGCATCATATTCACGCGCATCGTGCAGGGGCGAGGCTTCCCGGGCCCAGGCCACCAGCTGATCGGTCTGCCCGGCCATGGCCGAAACCACCACCGCCACCTTGTTGCCGGCGTCCACCTCTCGCTTCACGTGGCGGGCCACATTGCGGATCCGCCCCAAATCTGCGACGGAGGTACCGCCAAATTTCATCACCAGTCGGTTCATCTAAGGCCGGACTTTGAACGTTAAACCCTATGAATGGAGTGCACGATGAGGTCAGGCTAGATTGACCGCGTGCGCGCGATACTCATACTCGGCGTCAGCACACTATGCAATATTGCCGATCACGCAGATTTTACAGATCAAGGACGTAAGCGAAATGAACACCGGAGCCACCACAGTTGATGCCAGTGAAGTGGAGAAATTCTCCGCGATGGCGGCCGAATGGTGGAACCCAAAGGGCAAGTTTGGGGTTCTGCACAAGTTCAACCCGGTGCGGCTGGAGTATCTGCGCGGCCACATCATCCGCCACTTTGGCTTGAACGATAATGAGCGCACACCGTTTGAGGGCCTCAGTCTACTGGATATTGGCTGCGGCGGCGGCCTTCTGTGTGAGCCTATGGCGCGCCTGGGAGCTGACGTCACCGGCATAGACCCGGCGGAAAAGAACATCAAAACCGCCTCCGTCCACGCCGATGAGCAGGCGCTCGATATTCAGTATCGCGCCATGACAGCGGAGGATCTGGCCGAGGAAGGTCGTCAGTTCGACATTATTTTGAATATGGAAGTGGTTGAGCATGTGGCCGATGTGGAGCTCTTCATGACGACCTGCGCCGGTTTGGTGAAGCCTGGCGGCATCATGTTTGTGGCCACCTTGAACCGCACGCTGAAAGCCTGGGGCCTGGCCATCATCGGGGCAGAATATGTGCTGGGATGGCTGCCCAAGGGAACGCACCAGTGGGAGAAATTCGTCACCCCTCAAGAACTCACTGCAGCGCTCGGCGCGGGCGGGATGAAGGTTCGCGACACCGCCGGCGTTTTCTACAACCCCCTCACCGCCACCTGGAATAAGTCCAAAGACACCGACGTGAACTACATGATGGTGGCCGAAAAGCCGGGCTGACGATCACATTTCCTCTATTCAAGCGAGATTTGCCCTGTAAAATGGCCAGATAGCGGCCAAAGTGTGCGAAAGCTCACTTCACAGTCCGGGGGTCGGACGCTAGAAGGGGACGAGGGGAAGATCAAAAGGCCCGCCGGCTATGGCAATCGGTATCGGACAAAAAGTGCCAGATATTCCCGTTGAATACTGGCAGAGAGGCATGACTTCCGCAAAGGAGCTGTCTCTGAGAGACTTCAAGGACAGATGGCTGGTTCTGTTCTTCTACGTGCGGGACTTTTCTTACATTTGCCCCACGGAACTGGCCGCCTTTGCCGCGTTGCGCGAGCAGTTCGAGCGCGAGGATACCGCGCTGATCGCTGCCAGCACCGACAGCTTCTTCAGTCACGAAGCCTGGTTCAGCCAGGATGAGCAATTGGAGGGCGTGACCTTCCCCGTCATCGCCGATACATCGCACAAGCTCACAGAAGCTTTTGGCATCCTGGTAGACAATGGCTCTGCTCTCCGGGGCACGTTTATCATTGATCCCGATGGCATGGTGCGCAACATCGCGATCAACGATCTGGACATTGGCCGCAATGTGGATGAAACTCTTCGTGTGCTGCACGCCCTGCAAAGCGGCGAACTCTGCCCGGTCGGTTGGCACCCCGGCCAAGGCAGCCAACGCTACAATGAATGGCTGGCCAAGGTCTTCCCACGGGTGAAGACGTCCGCCTTGATCGAGGCCTCCAACCAGCTCAACACACGGTTATATGAAGCCGGCGACGTCATCATTCACCAAGGCGGCGAAGCAGATCAGTTCTTTATTCTGGTGTCCGGCGAGGTCAGCGTCATCCACCGACGCTCATCCGGGGAGGAAGTGGAACTGGCCCGGCTGGGCGAGGGCGACGTGTTCGGCGAGATGGGCATTCTCAACGAAACCCGGCGCACGGCAGATGTGCGCGCCAACACACCGGTCTCTGCACTGGCGCTTGGGTTTGAGGATTTCCGCACGCTGGTGGACCAGTCCGACCCCACAGCCCGCGATTTCATGCGCATCGTAGAGCAGAGGCGCGCGGCTGCGGCGAGCTAGTTTCAGGGGAAAAATCCGCACCCACCCCATTGCAACCGCGCGCGGCATGGGTATTGTGCGCCCCTTGCTCAGCCTATGTGTGGAAAGTGTTACTGCGTTGCAATATTTGACCCCAGAACTGCTGCACCTTCTGCAACAGAAGGTCACTTACATTTCGCCCCAGACGGGCGAAATCGTAAGCGGCCCTGCGGAAGAGGACCGGTTCGCGCTTCTGGGGCCGGTTCCCTTGCCGGTGCAGATGGACGGGGAGAGCCATCAGTTTTCCTGGTATGTGTTTGGCACGGTGAAGCCGGGTGAGATCATCACCGGTGGCGCGATTGCCAATTCCGTCCTCGTCTACGGCGAACCGAAGAACGAAGAGGTCACCACGGTGCGCCTTCATTCAGGCTGCCAGACGGGCGACATTTTCTCTTCCATGCGCTGTGACTGCGGCCAACAGCTGCAGACGGCACTGCGCCAGATCACCAAATCCGGCAGCGGTGTTGCCGTGTACCTGGCCGATCACGAAGGCCGCGGCATCGGCCTTTGGGCAAAGGCGGTGGCCTATATGCTCCAGGACGAGGGGCTGAACACCTATGAAGCCAATGCGAAACTGGGCTTACCGCCGGATGCCCGGGATTATTCTGAAGCCATCGCGCTTTTGAAACATGTGATTGGTGATGCGAAAATCGTTTTGCTGTCGAACAACCCGTCCAAGCGCGAAGCGTTAGAGGCCGGCGGAATTGAAGTGGCTGACATGCGCTCGCTTGTGGCCGGGCACAACCATCACAACCGGCGCTACATTGATGCCAAGCTGCAGCACGGACACTTGATGGATTAGCGGACCAAGCAATCCGACACTCGATGGTCAAGCCGCCGCGGGTATTGGCTTGTTCTCACCAACCAACGTAACGCGATGCGTGATCCGGCGAACGTTCACATTGTCGAACGGTTCGACCGAATAAATGGTGCAGCGATGTCCCACATGATGATGTCATGCGGGCTCCACTCATGGCGATAGACGAAGCGGGCTTCCGTTGCATGGGCGATCAGTCACCCGCGTTGCTCGGTCCTTCGGTCAACTCGTCGGCGCGCGGCCATCTTCGCGCACCATTTCTGCGGCTTTTTCCGCAATCATCAAGGTCGCCGCATTGGTGTTCGCAGAGGGCATCGTGGGCATGACAGAAGCATCAATCACCCGAAGACGGTCCAGTCCCTTTACCCGCAGTCGGTCATCCACAACCGCACTTGGGTCTGAGCCCATGCGGCACGTGCTCACCGCATGATAGACGGTGGAACCGTATTGGCGCACATAGTCCAAAATCTCATCGTCACTGGAAACCTCCGCGCCCGGCAGGGTCTCTTCACCATAAAACGGCGCGAACGCCTTCGCAGACAGCATCTTCCGGCACCATCTGATCCCTGCGATAGCCACCTCCTGATCGCGTCTTTCGGCAAGATAGTTTGGTTGGATAACCGGCGCATCCGTAATCTTGGCCGATTGTGCCCTCACATACCCCTTGCTTTCTGGCCTGAGTTGCCAAAAGCCGGTGGTCATACCCGGGTGCCTTTGCAGCGTGCCGATGACGCCCTCATTGTAGCTCGCAGGCGTGAACACCAGCTGCAGATCAGGAAGCTCCAAATGCTCCGCGGACCGCACAAAGCCTGCCGCATGAGCCGGGCTGAACGCAAGAAGCCCTTTGCCCGTTATCGCCCAGCGTGCGATTTCCGCAAGCAGGCGAACACCATGGGCACGCTCATTCAAGGTCTCAATTCCGCGGGCTCGGCAGGCAACGCGCGCCGCATAATGATCCTGGAGACCAGCGCCAACACCTGGCAAGCCATGAAGAACATCCACGCCAATTTCTTTGAGATGAAAAGGATCCCCAACGCCCGACACCTGCAGAAGATGCGGAGACCCAACAACACCCGCACTCACAATGCACTCCCTGCCCACGCTCGCGATCATTTGCTGATCGCCCCGCCGGTAGCTCACCGCTGACGCACGGGTCCCATCGAATACGATCTGGTCGACCAGCACATTCTTTTGGATGTGCAGATTGCTTCGCCCCGCCGCAGGTTTCAGATACGCATCAGCAGCACTCCAGCGCCGTCCATTTCGAATGGTTCTTCGATAATAGGTGACACCTTCCTGGTCGGGCCCATTATAGTCGTGACCGGCGGGAAGATGGAATTCGCCAGCCGCTTCGATGAAGGCCTCACAGAGGCGGTGGCGGTCCTGCAGCTCTGAGATCACCAAGTGGCCACCTTGTGCCCCACCCTCGCCCGAACGCCCTTCAACCTTCCTGAAAAACGGCTCGACCTCTTCAAACGACCAGCCGCGGTTTCCAAGCTGGGCCCAGGTGTCATAGTCCTGCGGTTGGCCCCGCACATAAAGATGGCCGTTAATGCTGCTGGATCCGCCCAGAACTTTGCCGCGCGGAAAGAGGATCGCACGATCGTTCACATGGCGTGAAGGTTCGGTGTGAAAGCACCAGTTGAAGCGTGGATGATTGATGGTCTTCATGAACCCCGCTGGAGCGGAGATGTAAGGATGCCGGTCGCTGCCGCCCGCTTCCAAGAGGAGCACGGTCGTCTTCGGGTCGGCGGTAAGGCGATTTGCCAGCACGCACCCGGCAGAGCCCGCGCCGATCACGATGTAGTCGTAGGTTGCGTCGACTGTCATGGCCGTGCTGTTCGGGCAGCCTCCTCAAGCGTGGCGCCGTCTCCCTCAGTGGCAGCCCGCACCAGGAAACGTTTTTCGTGCGCACTGTCGAAGGGGTTGCTCGGTGCAGGACACTGCGGGCACGCGCTTGTTATGGCTGTGCACCCTAAGATTTTCGGGGTGATCAGCCAAGCTCAACCTCGCACCACGCTTGAACCGCTTCACAAAAGCGCTCGACCCGAGCGGGCCGCCTGACGCCTGGCGCCAATGCAAGATTGATGGCCAAACGGGCCGCACGGCGCTTAGGTGCCACATCGATCAAGGCGCCCGACCTCAAATCAGCAGCAACGAACCAGCGGGGGAGAATGGCGACGCCCAGCCCTTGTAAGGCTGCCTCATAGACCGCAAAGATGTTATCGCTCGCCAGTTTCGGCCGTACAGCAAACACTTCTGGGCGAGCTCCCTCACGCTCAAAAAGCTCAATACGGTTGCCTTCGAACGGTCCGAGCGCGAGCCAAGGCAGGTCTGCAAGTGCTGCACCTTCGTGCCGGTCGCAACACTCCGGCGCACCAACAACAAGACGTTCGACCCTCGCCAATTCGCGCACGACGAGCGTGTCATCCGGCACCCGCCCAACCTTGAGCCAGCAATCGCACCCTTCTTCTGCAAAACGGATGGTCTCATCGCGGAGGCGCCAATCGATTTCGACCCCGGGATTATCTTTCAGGAATTGCGAGGCTGCACGAACCAACAAGCCCTGCCCGAGGGCCACCGGGGCGATGACGCGAACGGTGCCTTTCAAATCTTGGTCTTCAGCATGACGCTCTTCTATGGCTTCCCATTCTTGCAGCATTCGGCGGGCATCGCGAAGCAAGGCAAGACCATCCGTCGTGAGGGTCACGTCGTGGGTTGTACGCCGCGCCAGCGCGACGCCCAATCGGGCTTCCAGTGCCGCGAGCTGACGGGAGACGGACGGTTGTGATGTGCCCAAATCCCGCGCGGCCTCAGACAACGATCCCCGTTCCGCGATCCGAATGAACGTTTCCAGCAGGGCAAGTCGATCAAATCGTGTGCCCATACGTTTAACGTATAACAATCTTACTAACCATACGGCTACCATAAATCCTGAAGGTCCTTAAGTTTCCCTCCATCCAAACGAAAGGACCAAACTCATGACCAACCAACCCAACCCCACATTCACCTTCCTGAACGGCCGGACAGTCGCTCGCATCGGCTACGGCGCCATGCGTCTCACGGGACAACCCCGCAACTTCGGCCCGTATCCAGACTGGCAAGGTGGCATTGAATTGCTGCGCCGCGCCCGCGACCTCGGCATCACACACATTGATACGGCACGCGCTTACGGCCCGCATCACAATGAGAAGCTAATCGCAGATGCGCTCCTCAATCCGGATGGAACCTATGGTGACATGTTAATCGCTTCAAAAGGTGGTGTTGAGAAAGACGCCACCAGCATGAGCCGCGACACATCCGCCGAAACGATGAAGCGCCATGTGGAGGAAAGCCTCGCCAACCTTCGCACGCAAAAAATCGACCTTTACTACGTGCACTCACCCGACGGCATCACGCCAATCACCGAAAGCATTGCTGCGCTGGAACAAATGCGCCAGGCCGGAAAGATCGACATGATTGGCCTATCAAACGTCTCGCGCGCGCAAGTCGAAGACGCACTGAAGGTGGCGCCGATTGCGGCAGTCCAGAATCGTTACTCGCCTGCCGACGAATATAACGAAGAGCTGGAAAGCATGATTGATTGGCTGAATGACCAAGCCATCGCCTTCGTTCCCCACGGCCCCCTCGGTGCTAACCCGATGGCGCGTGGTGCAGCGGTCAATCCCCAAGAGGCGCTGCGCACCTTGCTCGGGCGCGCGCCAAATGTTCTGGCCATTCCCGGCACAACAACGATTGCGCATCTGGAAGAAAACGCCAAGGCGTTGGAAAGCTGACATGCGCGCGCTCTTGATCTCCTGGGCAGCAGCATGGCCGACAATAACGGCCCTGCTGCTGCTTTTGGATGGAGTGATCGGCCATTGGCCTTTGGCTTTGCGAACACTCGTTCTGACCGGCGTGATGGTGCCGCTCACGGCTCGCGTGCTGGTGCCGGCACTCAATCTAGCGATCGAACGCCTTTCGGCTCAGGACGCCGGCGCTATTATCCGGCCAGCCGCTTTAGAAGCAAAAGCACATCTCCCGTATAATAGGGCTGGCAAGGGTGTTCGCGCACTGAGGCACGCGCCGCCACGGTATAACCAAAGCGCTCATAGAGACGAAACGCGCGAACGTTTTGGGAGTAGACCTGTATGCTGACAACCGGATATCCCCCGGCGGCCGCCTGCGTCTCAACTGCATTTATCAGTTTGCTGCCCACCCCTGCTTCGCGGCGACCGGCAAACACCGCCAGGGCATTGATGTACCATGTGCCCACCGATTGAGCTTCCAGCTCCACAAAGGGCACGATGGGGGCGGGAAGTTCATCCAAATCAGCGGACGGTGCCTCATCGATTGGATAGCTCACCGCCATGCCTAGAACGTCTCCACCGCGCTCAGCCACGAGCGCGTTTGTATAAGAGAAGCCTCCCTCCTCTCTCCGCGCGCGCTTAGCACCAACGTCGAGCGGCGTTTCTCCAGCTTGGCACCTCTGCGCCCACATCCAGGCCGGAATTCCTTCCCCGGCAATATCAATCAGTTTCGCGAGGTCTGCCGCATCGCTGGCCTCTGCCTTGCGAATGCTGAAAATTGTCTGATGGTTCATCTCTGAGCTCTCTCTTGGTCAATGATTGGGAAGAGACGACACCCCCCGCGATAGAGGGGCGCCGTGCGATTTGACCGTGAGATAGGAGAGCGCTGTATCAGACGGATGTCTGAGAACCTGAAACAGTGTTTCAATTGTATCAGATGGGGCCGAGCCAGGCAGCCAGCTGCCCAGCTGCTTTAGCTTACGTCTTCTTCTTATCGAGCTTAGACAGCTTCTTCCAAGGATCAGGTTGCGCCAGCATTTGACGCAGGTAGGCGATGTTCTGCTCCACCTGCTGCGGCGGCAAGTCGGCCTTTACGATCGTCTTGGCTTCCTCAAACCGGCCTTGCAGTCCAACAACCAGTGCCAGATTCTGCCGGAGACGGGAGTGCTTCCGCCCAGCCGGTGTGGCATAGGCCCGGCGCAGTGTGCCTTCGGCCTGCTTCAGCTGCCCGTTTTGGGCCTGCGAAAGGCCCAGATTGTTCATGGCGCTGATCTGACCCGGCGATTTCTGCAAGGCCATACGGTAGGCCGCTTGTGCATCTTTGTGGCGGCCCAATCGGTCCAACACCACGCCTTTGCGCGAATGGATCTGCCAGGTGGCATCAGGAGCTGCCGCCGCCCGCTGCAGCACGACAGACGCTTCCTGGTTTTTGCCAATCGTGGCCAATTGCTTGCCGAGCTCGCCCTGAAGCGTCGTGCTGCGCGGATTGGTCTTGTTTGCATCCTGGAGAACAGACAGAGCCTTATCATGAGCACCCAAACGGCGCAGCTGGGTCACATAACCAACAGTCAGCTTAGGATCTCCTGGGCTCTTCTCCCAGCGCTGACCCCATTTTGCCACAGCGCGCACATCAGGCGCTTGGCTGGCCGACGCACTGCTCGATGTAGAGTTTCCCCCAAGCAACGTAGAGGACCCGGTGGTTTTACACCCTGCCAAAACCATGGCCGCAAGCGGCAGAACCAGCGCTAATTTCACGATTGACCCCTTTGGGCCCCTCTCTACGGCGATCATCTGGAAACCCTATCCCTCAACCCGAACGCCTCACCCGGCTTTTCGATTGCTGCGATTCTCGAACACTGATCATTGCAGCAAGGCGTCAACAATTGATTAACCTTCAGTTCAGTTTCGGCACAGGTTGCCCTCCCCCATTGCTGAGCTGCGTGTGCCCCAGTAAAGTCCGCCCAACACCCAAACCACCCATCCAGAAAGTGCCCCTCCGTGACAGATCTCCTGCTCAACCGAACCCGCCGCAAGGCCACCCCCATACACATGGTCACAGAAGACGCCGTGAACGCGTTCCTGCGCAGCCTTCCCAAGCCCCAGTCCGCTTGGATCAAGACGCAAGGGTTTGCTGGCAAGGCGGGGTCCCATGTGGCGGTGCCTGGTGAAAAAGGCGAGGTTGCCCTAGTGGTCTTCGGGGCCGGCGCTCCGTCTCAAAAGGCCGACCCGTTCCTGCCGTCCAAGCTCGTCAGTGCCCTGCCGGAGGGCACCTATGCGTTCGTTGAGCCTGTGGAAGATGGCGAACTGATCGCGCTTGGCTGGCTCATGGAGGCCTACCGGTTCGATGCCTACACAACCACGTCGGTCCCAAGCGCCAAGCTCGTGGCGCCAAAGGGTGTGGATGCGGACGCCGTCAGAGCCAAAGCTGAAGCCGTCACGCTGACCCGTAACCTCATCAACACGCCGGCTAATGACATGGGCCCCGATGCCCTGGAAGCCGCCATCCGTGCCCTCGCCAAGACACACAGCGCAAAGGTGTCTTCGATCGTGGGCAACCAACTGTTGAAGCAGAATTTCCCGATGATCCACGCGGTGGGCCGGGCCTCCGACATCGCTCCGCGGCTGGTGGACATGACCTGGGGCGCGGCAAGCCGGCCCAAGGTCACCTTGGTGGGCAAAGGGGTATGCTTCGACACCGGTGGACTTAACCTGAAGCCTGGCAACTCCATGGCATTGATGAAGAAGGATATGGGCGGGGCTGCCAATGTGCTGGGTTTGGCCAGCATGATCATGCAAGCAAAGCTGCCCGTGCGCCTGAGGGTACTCATACCGGCGGTGGAGAACTCCGTGTCCGCCGGCGCCTTCCGTCCGGGCGACATCTTGCCAAGCCGCAAGGGCCTTTCTGTTGAAATCGGAAACACGGACGCCGAGGGCCGCCTGGTGCTGGCCGACGCTCTGCATCTGGCCGATGAAGAAAAGCCGGATCTGCTGATCGATATGGCAACGCTCACAGGGGCAGCGCGGGTGGCGGTCGGTCCCGATCTCGCCCCGTTCTACACCGATGATGAAGAGCTTGCCGGCGCTATCAGCCAGGCCGGCGCCAACACAAACGACCCGGTGTGGCGCATGCCCTTCTGGTCTCCCTATGATGAGTGGCTGTCGAGCTCGGTGGCTGATGTGAACCATATTTCTTCAGGCGGCTTTGCAGGCTCCATCACGGCTAGTTTGTTCCTGCGCCGATTTGTCGAAAATGCACGCTCCTATGTGCATCTGGACATTTTCGGCTGGACCCCAAAAGCAAAACCCGGACGGCCCATGGGCGGGGAAGCGTGTGCTATCCGCGCCCTCTTTGAGGTGATTGAGACGCGGTACACCTCGCGGAGAACCCGGCGCCGGTAAGCCCTGAGGCCCTTGCCAGCAAGGCCAGAGACGTTAAAATGATACGGGTCCGTAACGAACTGGCCCGGCCCGTCCGGCCACATCTGGGAATATTCTGACGATGGCGGTTGAGTTAACCACCGCAGAAGCGTTGAAACTCTGGCATGACACCCACCTGGAGTTGGTCAGAGACACAGAGCCTGATCTGTCTGCCCGGCAGATCACAATCTTGCTTACCGTTTATCTGGAGCCTCCGCCCCATACGGTGCGCGGCCTGGCCGCCAAGCTGAGGGTTACCAAACCGGTCATAACCCGGGCGCTGGATTCCATGGGCCGGATGGACCTGGTAAATCGCCGGCGAGACCCACAAGACCGCAGAAATGTGCTGGTCCAACGCACGGTCAATGGATCCCTGTTCGTGGAGCGACTGGCCGACACGGTATGCCAGCGCGCGGCTCGCTTGCGGACTATGATGTGAGATTTTAAGGATTTGCTCCTACCCAATAGCGGCCTATGGACAAACGTTTAAACCCCTATCGCAGCGACCTTGCCGCCGAGTGGTTGGAAGGCAAGGTGGACGCAGCGCGCTTTGTGCCGGGCCGCCCCATGCAGGTCACAGCACCGGTGGCGGATGTGCGCCAGGATCCCGCGTTGGACGCCAGCCTGGACACCCAGGCCCTCTGCGGCGATCTGGTGACGGTTTTCGAAGAGACGGGTGAGGGCTGGGCCTGGGGTCAACTGGAGCGGGATGGTTATGTGGGCTACCTGCCCTCCTCTGCGCTCTCTGGTCAGGCGGAGGCGCCCACTCATGTGGTTACCGTCCCTACAACGCTCACCTACACCGCCGCCAATATCAAGCAGCAGCCCGTTGAGCACCTGCCACTTGGCGCCAGCGTTTCAGTGGTCGAGGCGACCGGCGATTTCTGCCGTCTGTCATCCGGACGTTACGTGTGGGCACGGCACCTCAGCAAGAGGGGGACAGTGGCGCCAGACTTCGTTTCGGTCTGCGAACAATTGCTCGGGACGCCCTATTTGTGGGGCGGCACGTCGGCGTGGGGCATGGATTGCTCTGGGCTCGTGGCCATTGGCCTGCGCATGGCCGGCGTGGAAGGCCCGCGCGACACCGACATGCTGGAAGACCGCTTCGGTGCCCCGCTTGGGCCCTTCGGTGACCAGACACTCCAGCGTGGAGATTTAGTGTTCTGGAAGGGTCATGTGGGGATCATGCAGGACGATGAGATGTTGCTGCATGCCAATGGCTATCACATGCAAGTTGTGTCTGAACCACTGACGGCCGCGGTAGAGCGCATTGCCCATCTCTATTCCAGGCCAACAACTTGCCGCCGGCCGGCCGCCCTCAGCGCGGCTCCAGGCTAAACGGCGGCGCACCGTTCACCGCCACAAGCCGTTGCACGACGGCCGGTCGCGGCGTTTGCTGTGTCCCGTGCTCGTAGGCCACGACCGAAAGGGCGCCTGAAACAACGTCCAGCAATTCTCCAGGCTGCAGGAGAAAGTCCGGATTAGACGGTCTCCCAAAGGCCTGGTTTCCACTTGCGAAGGTCTCATAAATCAGCACACCGCCAGAGCTGAGCGCCTGCAAGATGCTTGGAAAAAGCGGGCGGTGGAGATAGTTCGTGACCACAACGGCGTCAAACGCCACGCCGGGAAACGGCCAACCGGTGCCATCTTCCAGATCGGCTTCTACGGGACGCACACCCGACATACTTGCCGCGTGTCCGAGTTTGCTGATGTCGCGGTCAACCGCCGTGACCTGAAAACCCGCCCCTGACAGGAGCACCGTGTGCCGGC
Source organism: Pseudomonadota bacterium (assembly GCA_038748855.1). Classification (GTDB taxonomy): domain Bacteria; phylum Pseudomonadota; class Alphaproteobacteria; order Rhizobiales; family CAJQND01; genus JAAEUE01. Next base: position 3,627 of record JBCDIP010000011.1, on the reverse strand, counting down.
CTGAACCACAGGCCAGATCCAAAACAGCACCCCCCGGGCGTACCAGGTGAACGAACCGGCGTACCCACAACGAGGGTTCAGGGCGTTCTATTTGAACCATCTCCGCCTCAAAGCTGCGGCGCATAGGCGTGTGGAGAACGCGCCAAAACCCTTCGCAGCCGCTCAATATTCTGCTCTTAGTGATGCAATGATAGCATTTGCCGCCGCCTTGTTCTTCCTCATCATCACTCCCGGTCCCGGCGTTCTGACCACCGCCGGTATTGGGTCCGGCTTTGGCTACAAGGCGGGCTTGCGTTTTCTGGCCGGCCTGTTCATCAGCACCAATCTCGTCTGTCTGGCTGTGGTAACCGGCGTGGCGGCTGCGTTGTTCTCAGTTCCCTACTTACGCTCGGTGCTGCTTTACGCATCCATTGCTTATTTGCTTTATCTGGCGGTGCGAATCGCCTTTTCGGGCAGCCAAATCGCCTTCATCCGATCCGCATCGCCTCCCGGCTTTCTGATCGGCCTTGGCTTTCAGGCCATTAATCCCAAAGCCTATGCGGTCAACACCTTCCTGTTCTCAGGCTTCCCCTTCTGGCCGGACAGCATACTGGTGGAAACCGCAATCAAGTTTCTCATCATGAACGTCATCTGGATTCCGGTGCATCTGGCTTGGTTGGCCGCGGGAGTTTACCTGCAAAGATTGGATCTTCCACAGCGAACGATGTTTTTTATCAACCTGCTGATGGCCGCGGCCATGCTTTTTGTCGTGGCTCTGGCAGCACGGGGCGAACTTCTTCAAACCGCCACTTAAAGCACGATTTACCTTTGCAGAAGCAGTAACCTTTTGGTAATGTCTTTGGCTGTGGGAGGGGCCCGCTGACGTTACTTATGACTCAGGACCACTTTAATGACCCACTGGCCTCTTTCCTTTCTACTTAGTTTTGTTATCGTCTTTTCGTTGACCGATGTTCCCGTTGTGTCAGCGGCTGAAGACGTGGGAGGGGCCACAAAAATTGTGCGCACGGTCACAGGTCGGCTGGCGGGCGCCACAGCGCGCCTGGGCCGGGGGGATCGGGTGTTCCGTAATCAGCGCCTCCGGGCTGGGCGTTCAAGTTTTGGCCAGTTCCGTTTTAACGACAATACCCGACTGGCCCTCAACGCCAGTTCCAGCGTAACGCTCGACCGGTTTGTTTTTTCCGGCAGAGGTGGCAACTCACAGTTGCTGATGAAAGCGGCCCGTGGCGCCTTTCGGTTCGCCACCGGCAACATGCCCTCCAAATCCTACAAGATCATCACCCCGAGCTCGACCATAGGGGTGCGCGGCACGCTGTTCGATGTCTATGTGGGCCGGCGCGGCCAAACCATCGTCACGCTGCTGTATGGCTCCGTTCAGGCCTGCAACAGAGGCGGGCGTTGCCGCACCTTGACCCAACAATGCCAGTCGGTGCGCATTGAACCTAATGGGCGCATAGTGGGCGCGAACCGGCCCGACGACACCATCCTCGCCGGCGAATCGGCGCGCAGAGCCATCCCATTCTTGCTGGCTCAGGGCCGGCTGGCGCGCAGCCTGCGCGTGCCCGGGCGTATCGCAGCACGCTGCTCGGCCACCGCTGCCCAGGAAGATGAGGTCAACAATGACGGCGCCAGCGGAGACGGCGGCGGCGAGAGTGATGGTGGCGGCAATGGCGGTGGTGCAGGCGGCAGCCCTGGCTCAGACATCCGTCTTAAGCGCGATATCGCGGCGCTGACGCAGCTTCCCAACGGCCTGACACTGTATCGCTTCAAGTATACCTGGAGCGATAAAGAGTGGGTCGGCGTGATGGCACAAGATGTGCTTAAGGTAATGCCAGAAGCGGTTTCCACCGGTGCGGAGGGTTTCTACAGGGTGAACTACACCATGCTCGGCCTGAAGATGGTCCCCTATTCGCGCTGGTTAACCTCAAAAGAAGAACACAAGCTGGTATCTAGCAAACCTCATGATTAAACACGGTTCGTTGCTTTAATCTCGGTTAAAATTCTATTAAGGTCCAGCAATCACAGCATCACGTGGGGGTTAGTATGAGGCAGACAATAGATGAGTATAAGAACAACAGTGATCCTGGGCATCACAGGGTTGACCTTCCATTTCGCAGCAACGATTAACCCAGCAGAAGCAGAGAATATCGGAAAGGCCGACCGCGTCCAAAACAACGTGACCGGCATCATCGGCGGACGCAGCACAAAGATTTCGCGCGGCGACAACGTCTTTCAAGACCAACGCATCCGCACCCGGTCGAACAGCACCGCGCAGATAAGGTTCAAAGACAACACCCGCTTGGCGGTGGGACCCAATTCATCCATCACGCTTGACCGGGCCGTGTTCTCAGGCGATGCCAATGAGCGCCTAATCATCAAGGCCGCCCGTGGGGCGTTCCGATTTGCGTCCGGCAAGATGCGCAAAAAAGCATACCAACTGGTCACCCCTTCCTCCACTGTGGGCATCCGCGGCACCATGTTTGATGGCCATGTGGACGCGAACGGGAACACCATCCTCACCTTGCTGCAAGGCCAGCTCACCGCCTGCACCAGTGGGGGCGAGTGCCGCACCATCAAGGACCCTTGCGGGTGTTTGAGGATTGACCGAAGCGGGAACATCACCTCCTCGACCGGTCTCACGCAAAGGATTTTGCAAGGCCTGCGTTCGGACCAAGCGGCCCCATTTCTCCATTTCCAAACCTATCTGCTACGCTCAATTCAGGCGCCCAGCTGGCTGATCCGCAAGTGCACCAGCGGCAGCGCGACGGACGGTCAGGACACTGACGGCTCCGGCAATGGCGGCGGTGATGGAGGTAACGGCGGCGGCAATGGCGGCGGCTCCAACGGCGGCACGAACTTCGGCTAAGAGGTTCTGCCGCCTCACAAGGTCATAGGTTCGGGCCAGTTCTCAACAAACTGGCCCAAACCATCAATCCTGTCCAAAAGTGGACATAGATCTCACCTCCAGAGATATTCAGTTTTGCCCCATGGGGACTCCGTGAGGCAACTATCGCATGGGTATAAACCGGGGCATCGCCGCAGCGATGGCAATCTTGATCTATCTGTTCACAGCAAACAGTGAACAGGCAGGCGCAGAGACGATCGGCCGGGCAGACAGAATTCAGAATACCGTCACTGGCCTGATCGATGGCCGCAGCAGAACGCTTTCGCGCGGAGATGAGGTGTTCCGTGATCAGCGCATCCGCACCCGGGCCCACAGCACGGCTCAGTTCCGTTTCATCGACAATACGCGCCTGGCGGTGGGCGCAAGCTCATCCATCGTTTTGGATGAGGCCGTGTTCTCCGGGGGCAGCGATGAAAAGCTGGTCTTAAAGGCAGCGCGGGGCGCATTCCGGTTTGTGTCCGGCTCTTTGCGGAAAAGAGCTTATCAGGTGGTCACCCCCTCCTCCACGGTCGGCGTACGCGGCACCATGTTTGATGTGTTTGTGGGCAGCGGCGGGGAGACCATCCTCACCCTGTTGCAGGGCGAGCTGACGGCCTGTAACGGCGCTGGCGCCTGCCGAACCCTCAGAGACCCCTGCGGATGTCTGCGTATTGATCAGGACGGGAACTTCACTACATCCACAGGCCTGACACGGCGCATTCTGCAGGGCACACCATCCTCTCAGG
>JBCDIP010000010.1:0-17142 GCA_038748855.1 Pseudomonadota bacterium | reverse complement strand
GGCGAGATCGCCGCAGGTCTAAAGCCTGGCCGGGAACGAGACGATGAGACAATCCTCTTCTGGCATCGAGGTTTGTCTCTTTCGGACATCGCCCTGGCAGCCGCTATGCTTAAGAAGGCCAGAGCACTGAAGCTTGGCCGTCAATTGCCACTATAAGCCTGAAAGAAGGTCACTATGTCCCGCATTGCCATGGTTCCAGAGGAGCCTGAGGACCCTCAGCTTGCTGAAATGTTTTCTGAGGTGAAGCAGCGCTGGCCTCATGTGCCCAACCTCTACCGTGTGCTGGGCAATGCTCCGGAGATGCTGAGAGCTTGGCTGGATATGGCCTGGCCTCTGCGCCTTGACGCTAGAACCCCACGCCGGGTACGTGAGTTGATGATCCTCCATGGTGCGCGGTTGTCCAAAACCGCGTTCGAATGGGCTCATCATGTCCCGCTCGCCCGAGAGGCTGGCGTTACCGAGGCGGAGATTGATGCGCTTTATGAGGGGGCGATCCCGGACACAATTTCGGATGCGGAACGAGCCTCCCTTAGGCTGGCTGAAGAGATCACCATAGGCCCGGAGGCCTCCCCGCAGAGTATTGATGCTCTCAAACCGCACTACTCGGACGCGGAGATCGTCGAGTTGGTTCTCACGGCGAGCTTCTATGTATGTGTAGGGCGCACGTTGAAGTCATTGGATGTGCCGTTAGAAGATCGCTTCAAGGCGCCATGGTAGCCGATTTCAGACGCCCGGCGTGCGCGGCGTGTGGGAGGCGACGGGCTGGGCCCGAAGCTTGGCTTCGCGGCGCGCAATATATACGCTTGAGGCGAAAATGATTGCAGCACCTACCCAGGTCCATAGATCAATGATCTCGCTGAACAGAACATATCCATAGAGCACGGCGAACGGCAGACGCGCAAAATCAACACCCATCACGATGGAGGCTTCTGTGGCTGCAAAAGCACGGGCCAATGTTACATGGCCTAAAGTGGCCACAGGTCCGAGCGCCACAAGCCAAGGCCAAACCTCTGGGGCTGGCCACTGCCATACATAAAGAGCCGGCAACAGCGTTACAGGCGTCATCATAACCGTCGTAATGAACACCACCTTGTCAGGGTCGTCCGCGTTGGTGAGGCGCTTGATGAAGGTGGTGGAGAGCCCCATGGCGATTGCGGAAAAAACGATAATCCACACACCAATGGATGTATCGGCCACCCCAGGACGCAGGATCACGAGGGCCCCGGCAAAGCCGATCAATGTAGCGATCCACCGACGCGCCCGCACAACCTCCTTCAGCAGCAGCGCTGCAAAGACCGTGGCAAACAAGGGTGCCAGGAAGCTGATGGCCGTGACTTCCCCCACGGGCACCATCGAGAGGCCTATGAACCAGATGGACATGGCGCAGACACCGATGGCAACGCGGATACTGTAGGTCTTCCACTGATCGGTCTGAGCCAAAGACGCCCCGCGCCAAGCCAATAGGGGCAGCATGGTGATGAGAGCAAATATCACCCGCAAGAACGCTACCTGCATGGGCGGAACACCGGCTGTTGTGGCATAGCGTCCAAGGGCAGCAACCCCCGCGATAAGGGCGCATGAAACGATCATCCAGAGCACGCCGGCAATCGGGTCGTTCCTTTGTGCTCGTTGGCCAGTATTCATTGTGTCGATCTATAGTGGCAAAGCGTGAGGGACGCATCTGCTTTTATAAAGCGCATCGCCTTGACCTTGGTCCATTCGGCTCGCTAGCATGTCGGCTCAGGATCAAAGACCGAAACGCGGAGGAGTTCAGCCGATTTTTCAAGATCCTTATTCCTCCCTTAATCCCCGCAAGTCGATTGGCAGCATCAGCACGCTGCCCATAAAGGTGCAAGGCGACCCGGAACCGGAGACGTGGCAGAAGCGGGCAGAAGAGATGATGGAGTTGGTGGGTCTGCCGCGGCGCGTCTACAACAACTATCCAAACCAACTCTCCGGCGGCCAGCGTCAGCGCGTGGCCATTGCGCGGGCGCTCATCAACCGGCCGCGTGTGGTGATCTGCGATGAACCCACATCAGCACTCGACGTGTCGGTGCAATCGCAGATCCTCAATTTGCTGCAAGATCTGAGGGCTGAACTTGGCCTGACTTACTTGATCATAAGTCATAACCTCGCGGTAGTTGAGCATATGGCGACCCGCTTGGCCGTCATGTATCTCGGCCGCATCGTGGAGCAGGGCGATGCAGCCAACGTTTTTGCCAAACCGAAGCATCCTTACACCACAGCCTTGCTGGACTCCGTTCTCACCCCTGACCCCACATTGGGTGTCCCGGACACGCACCTGGGCGCGGCATACCCCAACCCTCTTGAGATGCCAAGCGGGTGTACGTTCCACCCCCGATGCGCGCGGGCCAAGCTGCAATGCTCAACCAATGTGCCGGTACCCATTGGGCAGGCCGATGGGCATGTGGAATGTCATCTGTTTGACGAGACTGGAGGCAGGCGCGCATCATGAGTAACTCTGGCACACGAGAAGGCGCAATAGCGCGATCTTTAGTTTATTTCGATACCGGAACGTTTGAAGAAGAGCTCGCAGAACGCGTTTCCTACCGCACCGAGAGCCAAAAGCCCGACAGCCTCCTTGCCCTCCACAGCTATCTTGACGACAACATCATCCCGGCCTTTCAGGCCATGAACTTTTCGTGCCGCAAGTATGACAATCCGCTCGGCAGCGGCGGCCCCTTTTTGCTGGCCGAGTTGCAGGAGGGAGAAAACCTTCCCACCGTGCTCGGCTATGGGCATGGAGATGTGATCATCGGGCTTGAGGATCAGTGGACGAAAGGCCAAGGCGCCTGGGAGACCGCGCGGGACGGGGATCGCCTCTATGGTCGAGGTACGGCCGACAACAAAGGTCAGCACACCATTAACATGGCGGCGACAAGGTCAGTGCTCCAGGAACGGGGGTCGCTGGGATACAATGCGAAGTTCCTGATTGAGATGGGGGAGGAAAACGGCTCCCTCGGATTGCGGGAGCTTTTGGAACAGAACTTTGACGATTTCTCCGCCGACGTCTTCATCGGGTCGGATGGCCCACGCATGAGCCCGGGCACACCAACTTTAACGTTGGGTGCGCGCGGTGCAGAGAATTTTGACCTAAGCGTCAACCTTCGCGACGGCGGTCATCACTCCGGCAATTGGGGCGGACTTATTGCCGACCCTGCTACGATCTTGGCTCATGCAATTGCCAGCATTGTCGGGCCTCAGGGGCAGATCAAGATAGCGGACTGGCTACCGCCCCCAACGCCGTCATCGGTGAAAGACGCACTTGAGGGTTTGGTTATAGAGGCCGGCCCAGGCGCACCTGAGATCGATCCGGACTGGGGTGAACCTGGCCTCACTCCAGCCGAAAAAGTTTACAGCTGGAACAGTTTCGCGGTCCTGGCCATGAAATCCGGCAATCCGGAGAGCCCGGTGAATGCCATTTCACCTTGGGCCAAAGCCCACTGTCAGCTGCGGTACTTCGCTGGAACAGATGCTGCCAACATCATCCCTGCGTTGCGCAAGCATCTGGATGCTCATGGATTTGACACGGTAGAAATCGGCAAACCACCGCCAGAAAACGCTGCCGGCTTTGCCGCGTCTCGCACGGAGCCTGACCACCCTTGGGTAACGTGCGTGCGCAGCTCCATGGAACGTACCATCGGCGAAGCCCCAGCCGTCATCCCCAGCATGGGCGGCTCTATTTGCAACGACCTTTTCACAGACTTGCTCGGGTTGCCGGCCATCTGGATCCCACACTCCTACGCGGCTTGTTCTCAGCACGCGCCGGATGAACACATCTTGATGTCGGTGACACGCAGCGCCCTTCCCATCATGACCGGTTTGTATTGGGATATCGGTGCAGGCGAAATTCCAGAGGCAAACTGATGTCAGAAACTCAGATCAAAAACTGGTTGGCCGAACAGCAGGAGGCCATGCTTGAGCTTCTTGAGCGGCTCGTGAATACGGATAGCGGCAGCTACGACAAATCCGGAGTGGACGCAGTTGGAGATCTGATCCGAGAGTTCCTGGAGGCGCGCGATATCCCGGTGGAAACCATCAGGATCGACAGCCATGGCGATGCCTATCGCGCCACGGTTTCAGCGCCAGGACAAAGTGCCAACCGGCCGATCCTACTCATGGGCCATCGCGATACGGTCTTCTCCAAGGGCGAGGCGTCCAGGCGCCCGTTTCGAATTGAAAACGGGCGCGCTTATGGTCCAGGTGTTTCAGATATGAAGTCCGGGCTGGTGATGAACGCTTTCATTTTGGCCGCCTTTGCAAAGTTTGGGGGAGCGCCAGCTCCCCTAGTAGGCCTGTTCACCGGAGACGAAGAGATTGGCTCGCCCACGTCCCGGCCGGTTATCGAGGCTGAGGCCAGGAACGTCAGTGCCGTTTTCAACTCCGAGCCAGGACGGCCCTCTGGAAACATTGTAACGGGCCGCAAGGGCGGGATTTTCATGCGCTGCGCTGTGGTCGGAAAAGCGGCGCACTCCGGCGCAAACTTCCAGGACGGTGCAAGTGCGATCGAAGAGCTGGCTCGAAAGATCCACGCTTGGCACGCCCTCACAAATCTGGAACGGGGGCAAACCGTCAATGTGGGGCTGATCGAAGGCGGGCAGTCGGTCAACACGGTAGCGCCTCTCGCCACGTGCGAGATCGATGTGCGCTATGTGGAGCCTGATGAGCGCAATGAGATCTTTGAAGCCATCCAAAGCATTGCCGAAACCTGCACGGTGCCGGGCACATCTGCCAGCCTGTCTATTGTGGGTGAGTTCAGACCCATGAAACAATCCGCCGAATCTAGGTTTCTTTTCGAGCAGTACGTTTCCAATGCCGGCGAGGCGGGTTTGGAGATAGAGGGCGAGTTTTCAGGAGGCTGCGCAGACTCCGGATTTGCAGCAGCCGTCGGCGCCCCCACTCTATGCGGTGTCGGACCCGTGGGCGGCAAGAATCACAGCCCTGATGAATATCTAGAAGTCGCGACGATTGTCCCCAGGGCACAGTCTGTGGCCCTAACCATAATGCGCCATCGCCCTTAACCGGCCAGGAGAGAGCCGCAATGACCGCACACCCCAAAGCTATGATTGTGACCGCCCAACCCGAGGCATCCGAGGCCGGCGCCCGGGTTTTGATGAGAGGTGGGAACGCGGTGGACGCTGCTATGGCTGCCGCGTTGGTACAAGGGGTAGTGGACCCTCAAATGTGCGGCATTGCGGGCTTCGGCACCTGTCAGGTCTACGATGCTAGGCAGGGCATTCACGAATGCATCGATTTCCACGGCAAGACACCTCTCGGCGCAACGCCCGACATGTGGCTGGATCTTCTCGAAGGAGAAACCCGGGATGGGTTCGGCTTTATCTTGAAAGGCAACGTGAACGATCTGGGCTATCAGGCCGTCACGACCCCTGGCTCGCTGCTGGCCTATCATGATGTGGCCCGCGACTATGGCAGTTGGGACTGGAAAGATATTTGCGCACCGGCAGTGGCTCAAGCCGAAGCCGGCTTTTATGTGCGCCCTCATGTGCATTATTGGTGGACGCATGGGGCCGATCTTGGCCGGGTCCAAGTCTCCGAGCGGTTGGCGTTCTCGGCAACGGGTCGTAACATCTATTTTGGACCTGATGGTCAGCCGAAGAAGATTGGCCAGCAAGTATACAATCCCGATCTCGCCCGCACCCTTGGGCTCATCGCAAAACATGGTGCGGAGATCTTCTACAAGGGTGAGATCGCAGAGCGCATTGATGCGGACATGCAAGCCAATGGCGGCCTTATCCGGAAAGCCGATCTTGAAACTTACAAATTGACGCGCACCGCCCCACTCCGAGGCACGTATCGTGATTTTGATCTCGCCACCTGCCACCCCCCAGGGGGCGGCATCATGCTGGTGGAGATGCTCAATATCTTGGAGAACTTTGATCTGTCAGCCATGGGTCACAACTCGACCGACTATATCCGAACCGTCTGCGAGGCCATGAAGGCGGCAACAGCAGATAAGGATGCGCATGTGGGCGATCCCGCTTTTGTAGATATCCCTACGCACCTAACAGAAAAAACCTACGCCGCTGAGTTGGCCAACCGCATCAAGGCGGGCGAGAAATTGGCCGTCGAGCGTCTGGGCCAACCTGAACCAAAAGACACGACCCATGTCGCCGTGGTTGACGCAAATGGCATGTGCGTGACCATGACCCACTCGCTCGGCATGCCGTCAGGTGTGATCAGTGATGGGCTTGGGTTCATGTATAACGGTTGCATGGCGGTGTTCGATCCGCGGCCCGGGGCGGCTGGGGCGATTGCGCCTGGCAAGAGCCGGTTCAGTTCTGTGTGTCCGACCATTGCTTTCAAAGATGATCAGCCGCGCTATGTGGTCGGCGCGCCAGGGGGAACCCAGATCGCCATGGGCGTTTTGCAAGCACTGCTCAACGTGATGGAATTCGATATGTCGGCTACGGATGCCGTGTCGGCGCCCCGTTTTTCCTCCACGTCAAATGCCATCGACATTATGAACCGTATCCCGGGATATCTGGTCGAACCTCTGGAACAAGAAGGCTATGAGGTGGTGCGCTCCGCTCTGTCATTCGGCATTGCCGCCGTGCATGGCATCCGCATAGACGATGGCCGGCTCACAGGCGGCGCAGATCCAGGTCATGATGGGGTGGCGCTTGGCGTTTGAGAATTACCATCTGAAACGGTTTGTTGTAATCTTGCTGAATGACAAGTCTTTCATCAGACAATAGTTCTGCACGCTCGCAGGCGCGTTCGCCATTGTCCGCACGCCTGGTTCAGAGCCGTGGCGGCTTGCGTCTGCTCACCTTGATCCGCCTTAGATGGCTGGCAATTTTTGGCCAGTTCGCGGCTATCCTCGTGGTCTATTTTGGGATGGGTTGGCCCCTACCTTTCAGTTTCTGCGCCGCGGCCATCGCCCTATCTGCGTGGCTCAATATCTTTCTGGGGTTGCGGCATCGTGCCAATGTGCGGTTAAGCGATCAGCATGCCTCGTGGGTGCTGGCCTACGACATCCTCCAACTGGCAGTCTTGCTGTACCTGACCGGTGGCTTGCAAAACCCCTTCGCATTTCTGTTTCTGGTTCCCGTCACCGTTTCTGCATCATCCTTGCCGTTGGAGCGCACCTTAATTTTGGGTGGCCTGGCACTGTTTGTCTCAACAGTGCTCGCATTCTATCATTTGCCGCTGCCTTGGAATCCCGCTGAGGCAATCTACCTACCCAGGCTCTACATGGTAGGCGTCTGGGCGGCGGTTCTATGCGGCACCGTGTTTGCTGCCATGTTCGCCTGGCGGATCTCTGAAGAAACCCGGCAAATGTCTGCCGCTCTTGCTGCGACGGAGCTGGTGTTGGCCCGGGAGCAACAACTCTCCGCCCTCGATGGTTTGGCGGCAGCCGCCGCTCATGAACTCGGCACGCCGCTCGCCACCATTCAGCTGGTCGCAAAGGAGTTGAAGCGCGAGCTGCCTGATGAAGCCAATTATCAGGAAGATCTGGAGCTACTGGGCAGCCAGGCAGCGCGGTGTCGCGAAATTCTGGCCCAGCTTGCCAACCGGGCAGATGCGGGCGATGAGATGCACTCTTCGTTTTCCGTGTCCGTCATGCTGGAACAAATTGCTGAGCCGTTGCGCGGTTCCGGCGTCAGCATAGACGTCAATCTGCTTGAACCCGAGGATGGCTCGCCAGAGCCGGTATTGCCGCGCAATCCCGGGATCTTGTTCGGCCTCAGCAACCTCTTGGAAAACGCGGTCGACTTTGCGGAAGATAAAGTGGAGATCGAGGCAGAATGGTCCAAAAATCACCTAAGGCTTGTTATTCGTGATGACGGTCCTGGCATCTCCCAAGACGTGATTGACCGGCTGGGTGAGCCCTATGTTACGACGCGACCTGGCTACGCCGGCGATATCGAAGATTTGCGCGATGATCACCAGGGCATGGGACTTGGGTTCTTTATCTCGAATACACTTCTGGAGCGCTCTGGTGCGTCGGTGACCTTGGCCCAGCGCCCACCTCCAGAGCGCGGTGCGCTGGCAATTGTCACCTGGACGCTGCCGTTTCGAGAAACCTCTTCAAGGATCTAAGCCCTTTAAGCAAAACTGAACTTGCGGTACACAATCACGCAATCATCTCCTATATTAAATGACTTGTCGGATTGATCCACATGCCGGACCCTTTGACTATGACTGATCACAGCGAAACGATCGCCAAACTTCAGGACAAATCCCTGATTATCGTCGACGACGATAAGCCGTTTCTGAGCCGCCTTGGCCGGGCGATGGAAACGCGCGGGTTTGACGTGATCATTGCCGACACGGTGACCGAAGGCATTGCTCACGTGAAGAAATCGCCGCCAGCTTTCGCCGTGGTCGATATGCGGCTGGAGGACGGCAATGGACTGGATGTTATCAAAACTCTTAACCAGGCCCGCCCTGAGGCACGCGCCATCGTTTTGACCGGATATGGCAATATCGCCACCGCGGTGACCGCCGTGAAGCTCGGCGCCATCGACTATCTGGCAAAACCGGCAGATGCTGACGATGTATTGAATGCTCTCCTGGCCAATCCTCAGGACAAGGCAGATCCGCCAGAGAACCCCATGTCTGCTGACCGGGTGCGCTGGGAACACATCCAAAGGGTCTACGAGTTGTGCAACCGAAATGTGTCGGAAACCGCCCGCCGGCTTAACATGCACCGGCGGACCCTACAGCGCATTCTGGCAAAGCGAGCGCCGCGCTGAGCAAAATCTAAAGACAGGGGTCACGCAAGTCATGCAAGCGCAGCGCAGCTGCGCGGGCAAAGCGCAGCAGAACCGCTTTGCGGCGCGCTGCACTGACCTTGTGCTCTGGAGCCTCTTTCAGGATCTCCGCACCATAGGCATCCGCCACGATCAAGCCGGTGTCATCCGGCAAGATCTCTTGCGGTAGATCAGGCGTAACCGCAAAGTAGAGCCTGTCGCAAAACTCCCGATACTCGTGCCATTTACTGTCAGCGCGAAAATCTGCAATCGATGACTTTATCTCGATCACCGAGATCAACCCGGTCTTGTTCACTGCAATGATGTCAACGCGCCTGCCGGTCACCAGCGGCAGTTCGGGCACCCAAGCGTAGCCGGCGTCTCGCAACATGCGGCCGGTGCCTCGTTGAATGGCTGCGGCGGTCTCCGACTGGCGCCCGTCGAAAATCACCAGGTCGTTGTCAGAAAATTCGATCTCCGCCATATCGAAACATTGCCCGCTGGAGCTTCGATGTCAAACCGGATAATGCTAAAGTCTTCAACCTGCCAACCAGAGCTCCATCATGACTGACCAGCGCGAGAAGATCACGATTGGACCTGCGCTCAGCACCGAAGAGCGCGATGCCGTCTATCGTTTCCGCTACCGAATTTATGTGGAGGAGATGGATCGATATCGATCTATCGCCGATCATGAGACCAAACGCTTCTATGAACCGGACGATGAAAACAGTCATATCTATCACGCCCTGCTTGACGGTGAGGTGGTGGGCACGATGCGGCTCACCTGGGGTGGGGATGGTGGAATCAATGCGCGCCACATTGAACAGTATGATTTGAAGCCATTTCTGACCAAGGTGCCGGAAGAGCAGTTCGTGATTGGCGAACGTTTCATGATCGAGCCTGCGCTGCGCGGCAGTAATCTGTTGTTCCGTTTGTTCACAGCATATCTGTCGTTTGTGAATGAGCGTCGCATCCAGCTGGTGTTTGGCGATTGCGAACCGCATCTCCTCAATGTCTATCAGGGGCTGGGTTTTCGGCCTTACACCAAGCGAAACGTAAACAGCCCCGAAACCGGTTATCTGGTGCCGCTCGTCCTGGTGGCCGAGGATTTGGCGTACTTGAGGGAGATCGAATCTCCAATTGTGCACGTCATGAAAGATTTTGGCGATGACGCTTTAGTGCCCCAGGCGTTGGACGAGCTGCTATCCGACGGCAAGACCGTCTTGAGCCAGCGCCTTATCTCCATGCCGACTTACTGGGCAGCGGTGGCTGGTTCGCTCACGCGGTTTGAAGATGAACGGACGACCCTGTTCGATGACTTAAACGACGAAGAGATCCAGCTGTGTCTCGCCAAAAGCAACGTGATTGAATGCAACCCGGGAGACCGGGTAATCAAAAAGGGAAATGTGGCGCAGAACATGTTTGTTGTGCTGTCGGGTACCTTGGAGGTAAGGGCAGACGATGAGGTGAAAGCCATCCTGTCCGCCGGCGATATGTTCGGCGACATTGCGTTCTTCCTTGGATTGCCTCGCACTCTGGACGTTTACGCGGCCACTGATGATGTCAGCGTGATCAGCTTAAGCGAAACCACTCTGCGTTCGTTGATGGACAACCAACCGAAAACCGCTGCCAAGCTGTTGCAGAATATTGCAAAGATGCTTTGCTTTCGAGTGGTCTCCACGAATTAAAAGTGTGGGTGAGGTAAGGCCTCAATCGCGTAACCGCCGTCGGTGAATGCGAACTCTTGTAAGTTCTCGCCTTCACCGCCGCGATCCACCACGAGAAATTCCGAAGTTTTCTGAAGTGCCAGAAGCGGATGATGCCAAACTCCTTTTCGGTAACTCACCCCTTGATGGGAGCCAGCCAAGAACGCTTCAGGAACCCCGGGAGATCCATCTTTCTCCACCGGAGCAACCACCAGCAGCCATGGATATGGGGTTATTGGGATGAATGCTTGGCTTCCCAGAGGATGGCGCTCCAACATTGTTATAGGGATCGGCAAGGAAAAGGCTTGGCCGCGGAAAATGCTGATGATGGGGCGACCTTGCCGGTCACCCACGTCCACCTCGGCCAAGTCATGGAAGCGCTCCGTGGTGCCCTGATTGATGAAAAAGGATTTGGCGCCGCTCGTTTCGATAATGTCGCCGTAGGGCGCGAAGGTTGACTTCTTCAACTCGCGCACCGTGAGGGTCACTGTGTTCGTCATTGTTCAATCTTGTTCTTGGATCCGTATCATCTAGAACCGAATCGCGTCTGCCCCTTGCGAGATCTCCGATGCCGCTTGACGCAAAAATCGCGCTGCCTGCGAATGGTCGTTCATGAGTTTGTCCATATCAAGCCCATCGACAACACCGTTGATAACTCGCCATCTGCCGCGCACCATCACCCGATCTGCATTCACCGCCCCGCATATCACCAAGCTGGCGAGCGGATCGTCAGCGCCAGAAAACCGTGGTTCATCGAGCTTGAAGAGAGCCAGATCCGCTTGGGCCCCAACCTCGATCCGACCTAGATCGGACCGTCCCAAACACCGAGCCGATCCCTTAGTGGCCCAGTTGAATGCGCGATGGTGGTCGACCTGTTCTGCCCCATATTTCAGCTTCTGGATCAACAGCGCCTGCCGCACCTCTTGAATGAGGTTGGAGCCATCATTGGATGCCGACCCATCCACCCCAAGACCAATGGCGGCCCCGGCAGCCTCCAGTTCAAGCGTTCTACATATGCCGGAGGAAAGGTACATGTTGGAGGATGGACAATGCGCAATAGACATGCTGGCCTCACCCAAGCGCACAATCTCGGCCTCGTTGAAATGGATGCCATGGGCAAGCCACACTTCCGGCCCGATCCAATCCAGCTGCTCCAGATAATCCAATGGCCGGACACCAAACGTCTCAAGACAAAACTGGGTTTCGTCTTCTGTCTCAGCCAAATGGGTGTGCAACCGAACTCCATGTGATCTCGCCAATTGAGCGGTTTGCTTCATCAGCTCTTCGGTGACGGAGAACGGGGAACACGGCGCCAAGGCGATCTGGATCATTGCGCCCGCGCCCGTTTGGTGATGCGCCTTAATGAGGCGGACAGAATCTTCCAAGATTTCGTCGGGGTCCTGCACCACTTGCTTCGGCGGCAAGCCGCCGTCTTCCTGGGACAGGCTCATGGAACCGCGGGTCAGGACTGCGCGCATACCCAGCTCTTGTGCAGCTTCTACCTGGATGTCGATAGCGTCGCCAATGGCGTCATTGAAAAGATAATGATGATCGGCAGCGCAGGTGCATCCGGAGAGCAAGAGTTCCGCCAAGGCAAGTTTGCTCGACAGGTGCACCATCCCTGGCGTGAGTTCCGCCCAAACCGGATAAAGAGCACAAAGCCAGGGAAAGAGCGCCTTGTTTAGAGCCGGGCGGAAGGCTCGTGTGAGTGTCTGGTAGAAATGGTGATGGGTGTTGATCAGGCCAGGTAAGACGATGTGGTCGGAAGCATCGAACACATCATAGGTCGCTCGCGAGGCCGGTTCGGCACCAGCCCGCACGAGCTCGACCAGCTGTCCATTCTCCACGACCAGCCCCCCTCCAGCATCTTCTGCAAGGATAGAAAGCGGAGCTCTGATCCAGAGAGGCTTGGTCATGAAATTCAGGCGCTTGGGTGGAACGGTCTGCCGAGGGATGCCGGCGCATTAAGTCGGATCTTTGTTGCGTCCCGTGAAATTACGGCAAGCACAATGATCGTCGCGAGATAGGGGAGCGTCGCCACAAGGTGCGAGGAGATCTCAAAGCCCAGCGCTTGAACGTGTAATCCCATGATCGTGATCCCACCAAAGAGATAGGCGCCCAGCATGGCTCTACCGGGGCGCCAGGTTGCAAAGACAACCAATGCCAAGGCGATCCACCCGCGCCCAGCTGTCATGTTTTCTGCCCACTGGGGAGTATACACCAGCGAGAGGTAAGCGCCGGAGAGGCCAGCGCAGGCTCCGCCGAAAAGCACAGCCAGATAACGGATCCCAACCACTGAATACCCCAAGGCATGAGCCGCATCATGACTCTCGCCCACCGCTCGCAAGATCAATCCCGCGCGGGACCGATAGAGGAACCATGCCACCCCGATGAACAAGGCAAAAGAGAAATAGATGAGCAGGTCATGTCCAAACACTAATGGGCCAATAACGGGAATGTCCGTTAGGAACGGTATCTCCAGCGGCTTGAGACCGGTTATTGGCGTACCCACATATTTGATGCCGAGGAACGCCGACAGACCCACGCCGAAGATGGTAAGTGCCAGACCGGTGGCTACTTGGTTGGTGAGGAGAGACAAAGTCAGAATGCCGAAAATCAGCGCCATCAGCATCCCAGCTGCCACTGAAGCCAAGATCCCGATATAGACACTGCCGGTGGCGACGGTGGCCATGAAGCCGACCACGGCCCCGACCAGCATCATCCCCTCAACGCCTAAGTTCAAAACGCCCGACTTCTCGGCAATCAATTCTCCCAGAGCCGCGAACACTAAAGGAGTACCGGCCCTGATAGCACCGACCAGAATGGTGATCGCTGCGTCCAAGCCATCCATTATGCCGGCTCCGATTGATGAGAGCGTATGAACCTGATGCGGTAGCGCACCAGCACGTCGGATCCAAGCACAAAGAACAAAAGCAAACCCTGGAACACACCGGTCACAGCCAGAGGCAGGTTCATGCTCATCTGCAAGGACTCGCCACCTAAATACATGAGCGACATGAGAAGGCTGGCCAAAACCACACCCACTGGATGTAGACGACCCAAGAACGCCACGATGATGGCAGCAAACCCATATCCAGGCGAGATGACAGGCTGCAGCTGCTGGATCGTTCCCATCACCTCCACTGTCCCAGCGAGCCCGGCGGCGGCGCCAGAAATCATAAGCGAGAGCCAGATCACCGATTTGTTGCTGAAGCCGGCATAAGCTGCAGCCGCCGGCGCCTGCCCCGCCACCGTGACCTTGAAGCCCTGGAACGACTGCGACAAGAACAGCCAGATGGCCAGAAACACCACCAGCGCGACGAACACGCCGGCGTGTAAACGAGTGCCTTCCAGCAAGATGGGGAGCTGACCCCAATCGCCAAAGGTTCGGGTTTCAGGAAAATTGAAACCTTCCGGGCTACGCCACGGACCATGAACCAGGTGGCCGAGAACTTGAACCGCGACATAGGTCAGCATGAGACTGACCAGGATTTCATTGGCGTTAAATCTGGTTTTCAGGAGCGCGGGTATCGCCGCCCAAGCCAAGCCCCCAAGCGCGCCGGCCAAGAGCATCAGTGGCAACAGCCACGGACCGTCCTGGCCATACACGGCGAGTGCGAGGCCACCACTCGCTATAGCGCCCATAGTCAACTGACCTTCCGCCCCGATGTTCCAGACATTTCCCCTAAAGCCAACGATCAGCCCAAGAGCACACAACAAGAGAGGTGTGGCTTTGATAAGGAGTTCACCAATTGAATAAAGTGATGTGAGCGGCATAACAAAGAAGGTGTAGAGCGCAAGGAAGGGATCCGTCCCAAGAGCACCGAACAGGGCTATGCCGGCAATCATGGTCAGTCCGGCTGCAATCACTGGCGATGCATACTGCATGGCCCTTGAGCTGGACTGTCGCGGTTCTAACCTAAGCTGCATCGGACACCCCGGCAGGTCCAAACTGACCAGACATCCATAGCCCAAGCTCTTCGACACTGGTATTTCCCGTTCTGCGCGCGGGGCTTAAGCGGCCTTCAGCAAGCACCGCAATACGATCACACATCTCAAAAAGCTCATCGAGGTCTTCAGAGACGATCAACACGCCTGCCCCTGAGGCGGCCAGGTCCAATAAGGCTTGCCGGATCGCCGCCGCAGCACCCACATCCACACCCCACGTTGGATAACCGAGGATGAGGACTTCCGGTTCTTGAAGAATTTCACGGCCCACAATGAACTTCTGCAGATTACCGCCCGACAGGCTTTTGGCCTCTACCTGAACGTCGGGACATCGCACATCAAAGGTCTCGCGTATGGCGCCGGCCTCTCGCACCACTTCGGCCCAATCAACAAATCCGTTCTTCACCTGGCCTTTGTGGTGCCACGTCAGAAGCGTGTTGGCCGCCAGAGACATCTCCGGCACGGACCCTCGTCCGAGCCGCTCCTCCGGCACGAATGCGAGACCAAGGACGCGGCGCTGTTCTGGTCCATCCTGCCCAATGTCTCGCCCGGCCAGACGGAGGATGTCATTGCTCGGCACCAGGCGCTCGCCATTAATGGCCGCCAACAACTCCTTCTGCCCGTTGCCGGCAACGCCGGCTAACCCGAGAACCTCTCCGCGGTTTAAAGTGAGTGTTACATCCCGCAGACTTGTGCCCAGTGGATCGGCCGCCGGTAGATCTAGACTGCGCAATTCCAGCAGGGGATCATCCGCGATCTCCCTGTCCAACGGTTTCTTCGTCACGGGCAGAGCGGACCCTATCATCATCTCTGCCAAGCTCTTCGGCGTCTCATCAGCAGGTGTGCATTGCGCCGTTACCTTGCCCAGCCGCAACACTGTAGCCGTATCGCAAAGGGTTTTGATCTCATCCAGTTTGTGGGAGATGTACAAGATCGAACAGCCCTCTGAGGCGAGCCTGCGCAAGGTCTCAAAAAGCTTCTCAACCTCCTGAGGGGTGAGCACTGATGTGGGCTCGTCCATGATTAGGAGTTTTGGGCTCTGAACCAAGCAGCGAATGATCTCGACCCGCTGGCGCTCACCGACGGACAGTGCGTGAATGTGTTGATGAGGATTGATTGGCAGGCCGTACCGTTCCGAAATCTCGCCGATCTCATTTGTGAGCTTTGCAAGATCGTGCCCCGGGTCAATGCCAAGGGAAATGTTCTCCGCGACGGTTAAGCTCTCAAACAAGTTGAAGTGCTGAAACACCATGCCGATCCCCAACGCACGGGCGGTGTTCGGATTGGCAATGGTGACCTGCGCCCCATTCCACCAAGTTTCTCCTGCATCCGGCTTCACTACACCATAGATGATCTTCACCAGCGTAGACTTTCCCGCACCGTTTTCACCCAGCAAAGCGTGGATCTCACCAGGCATAACCGT
Organism: Pseudomonadota bacterium; assembly: GCA_038748855.1. Classification (GTDB taxonomy): domain Bacteria; phylum Pseudomonadota; class Alphaproteobacteria; order Rhizobiales; family CAJQND01; genus JAAEUE01. Next base: position 1,327 of record JBCDIP010000010.1, on the reverse strand, counting down.
CAGACCAACATGGTCATTTGCCAAGCATCCAGGATAGCGCTTGGTGATCTCCTTCAAGTCCAATTGCGGTGTCATTACGCCGTTCAAGCCTCTCCCACCCTCGATGTTAGTTCTAGACTGAAATCGGCGCACGCTCCACACCTTCAGCCGGTTGCCATTCGTGGCTTGTGTAAAAGAGCGCAAAGCCTGATAACGCATATCAAATCAGCCGCACCAAAGGGTCGGAGGAGATGCGATATGACGTATGACGTAGTGGTCGTTGGCGGCGGCATTGTCGGATGCACGAGTGCCTTCTATCTTGCCCGAAAGGGCTTGAAGGTCGCTCTGGTGGAAAAAGCCACCATTGGATGTGGAACGACCAGCAACTCGTTTGCCTGGGTAAATGCGACCGCCAAAGTCTTCAACGAAACCTATCACCGTCTCAATGCAAGCGGCCTTCAAATGTATTGCGATCTTATGGTGGAGTTTGGAGAGGAGAATCTGGGCGCTCAACCCATGGGAGCGCTGGGCGTTGTGCGCCGGTCTGACACGGGCGGTTACGCAGCCGCCCAGGAACAGGCGCGATTGCTCGAAGCCTATGACTATCCTTACGCCTGGATCGGGGTGCGGGAGCTGCGCACTATGGAACCGCATATTGAATTTCCCGACGATGCGGAAGCCATTTTTTCTGTGAGTGACCCCTATCTGGACGCGCCAACATTCGCGCGTTTTATGGTGGAGCAAACCAAGGCGTTGGGGGGCACGGTTATGGAAAACTGTGCCGCCCTCCAACTTGAAGCCACGGATGAAGGCGAGGTGACGGGCCTGACCACCGATCAAGGCACATTAAAGTCTCCACATGTGCTCGTGACATCAGGTCCAGACACCGCAGAAGTGCTGAGCACCCTCACTGGATATGACGGGTTTGCATCGCGCTTTCCTATGCGAAAGGTGCCAGGCTTGCTCGTCACCACACCGAGCACGGCGCCCCACAGACTGGTGCGCAGCGTGGTTTACATGTCCGGGGCTGAGGAATTTCATGTGCAAACCGAAGCTGGCGGAGGTTTAAGGCTGGGCGCGGACGATATTGATGGCAGAATTGCCGAAGACCAGAGCCCCTCAAATCTGCGTGAAGCGGCCATCGACCTTTTGCGGCGCACGAAGCGGATCATTCCAGGGTTTGTGGGTGAAAGCTGCATCGATGAGTGCCGGCTGGGTGTTGGAGTGCGGCCATACCCTGAAGATGGTATGAGCCTTGTGGGCCCATTGCCTGGCTCAAAGGGCCTGCATTTGATTGCAACCCATAGCGGGGTATCTCTGGCCCCAATTGTTGGCAGCCTGATGGCCG
>JBCDIP010000009.1:0-17311 GCA_038748855.1 Pseudomonadota bacterium | reverse complement strand
GGCGGACGTCGCGGCCGCCAGCCTTCTTCTTCATACGCACCATGAGGATGATAAACGCCAGCACGAAAGCCACAAACAAAGGCCCGATGCCGAGAAAGCTCATGGGGTCGTGAACGCTGCCCAAAGAGTTCAAATAGGCGTTCTTCAGGTAGGTCGTAATTGTACTTAACTCAAACATACGCGCCTCTGGTTCCGCTATAACGCGCGGATTCACTCATACTCCAGAGCCTGACTTTAGCGCGAGAGAGCTGAATAGAGCTTTAATCAGGCGTAGGCAGCTTTAAGGGGTTCGCCTTCAATTGTGATGCGGTGCAGCACTCGGCGGTATCCGAAGCAATCGTCCAGCGCACAATGCCAAGTGGCCCGGTTGTCCCAAAACGCCACGTCCCCCTCCTGCCAGCGGTGGCGGTAAGTGAACTGAGGTTGGGTGGCGTGTGCGTATAGAAAGTCCAGCAAAGCCTTGGATTCTGCAGGTGCCCAGCCGTCGATCCCTTCCGTAAAGCCGGAGTTTACGTAGAGCACTTTGCGTCCGGAAATAGGATGGCGGATAACAACAGGGTGCTTGGCCCGGACGCCAGCGGTGTCCAGTCCGGGAAGTCTGTCGGCGAAAGCAGCCCCTACATTGGGATTTGCGACTTCAGGACACACAGTATCTGCATGCCAGGCCTCCAGGCCTTCCAGCACGGTTTTCAGACCGTCCGATAAAGCCTCGTAGGCAGCGGCCATACCGGCAAAGAGCGTATCGCCGCCCACAGGTGGGATCTCGCGGGCTGCAAACACGGAGCCCATAGCCGGGACCTGGTCGTAGGAGTGATCGGTGTGCCAGTACCATCCGGTGGCGCCGCGCTCATCGGGCTGGCGCTGCACATTGGCGATCTCCGGAAATCCCTCGACAGGCTGGAAGAAGCGGTTGATGTTGATCTCGCCGAAGGCTTTCGCGAAACGTAACTGATCTGCAGGCGAAATATCCTGATCGCGGAGGAAGATGACCCCGAAGAGGCCCAGGGCCATCCGAACTTCTTGGAACTGAGTGTCTAACAGCGGTTTGGACAGATCGACATTGGTGATTTCAGCACCCACGGATGGCGATAGGCGCGTTGCAGCGATGTGCTCGAAGCTGGCCAGATCGTTGTCTTCGATCATTTCGGTCACCCTGCTCACTGATGACCCCAGAGGTGCATCACCTGAAGCGGTCATTAATGGGTGCAAGTGCCTCTGAGCCCGGGCAAAGCTCGGCCATGGGCAGATTGTTCAGCGGGCGCTCGCTCGTGCCGAGTGTCTCATGCAGATCCTGCTCGCGTCCATCAAAATAGAGCAGGCCCGTGGTGATCTCTCCGACGTTCAGGCGCTTGCGGATGGTGTTGATCGCCTGGTCTGCATTGGTTGGGTCATAACCGGGTTCCAGCTTGTGCAGGCGGATCTTGGCCCCATCATGGAGCTCGACTTCGCTGGTGGTGCCCTCTTCGTAATCGATCTCGATTTCTTCTTCTGAGGGCACAAAATCCAGCTTGTCGAGCACGGCGTTGTGGCCACGCACATAGTCATAGCTCTTGGTGGAGGCCGGATGATTGTTGAATGTCACGCAAGGGGAAACCACGTCGAGGAAGGCAAAGCCGTTATAGCTCATAGCCGCCTCAATAAGCGGCACGAGCTGAGCTTTGTCACCGGAGAAGGAACGGCCCACGAACCCAGCGCCCAACTGGATTGCGATCTGGGCAAGGTCTATGGCCTCGAACGGATTGGATTCTCCCTTCTTGGAGGGCGAAGCTTTATCATTGGTGGCCGAGAACTGACCCTTGGTGAGGCCGTAGCAGCCATTGTTCATGACGATATAGGTCATGTTCAGCTGACGGCGCATGGCGTGGCAGAACTGGCCGAGGCCGATGGAGGCTGTGTCGCCGTCTCCGGAAACGCCCAGGTAGACCAGGTCCCGGTTGGCCAGGTTCGCGCCGGTGGTGATGGAGGGCATGCGGCCGTGGACGGAGTTGAAGCCGTGGCTGCGCGAAAGGAAGTAAGTGGGGGCTTTAGAAGAGCAGCCAATGCCCGACACTTTGGCCAGCCGGTGGGCCGGGAGCTCCAGCTTGAAACAGGCTTCGATAATGGCCGCCGTGATGGAATCATGCCCACATCCGGCGCACAGGGTGGACATGGCGCCTTCATAATCGCGCCGGGTGAGACCGAGCTTGTTCTTCTTCAGGGCCGGATGGAAGGCTTTGGGTTTTTGGATATAGCTCATGTCAAAGATTACTCGGCAGCAAGTTGGACATCGCTTTCGGCTGCCCTGATGTGCGAGCGCACGAACTCGGCCGTCATGGGCATGCCGTCATAGTTCAAAACGGAGATCAGTTTGGCACGTTGAATGCCGGCTTCAACCATCAGGAGCTGGCGCATTTGGCCACCCTGGTTCTGTTCCACCACGTAGATGCGGTCGTGATTGTCGGCGAAGGCCCGCACCTCTTCTGAGAAAGGAAACGCCGTCAGACGTAAGGCGTTGATGGAAACGCCCGCTTCACTCAATTGGTCCATGGCCTCAAGAACGGCTGGGCGGTTGGCGCCGAAATAGATTATGCCGGCCCGGCTCTTCGGATCGCGAATATCGGCCACGGGCTTGGGCAAGATGTCGGCGGCGGTTTCAAACTTGCGGAGGAGCCGGTCCATCACCTCGGCATTCAGAGTGCCGTCTTCGGTGTAGCGCGCATACTCATCATGGGAGGTGCCGCGGGTGAAGAAGGCGCCTTTGGTGGGGTGAGTGCCTGGGATTGTGCGGTATGTAATGCCGTCCCCATCACTGTCCTTGTAGCGGCCCCAATCGGGCATGGCGTCCAAGTCTTCTGCGCTCAGCACCTTGCCGCGGTTATGCACGTGGGCGTCATCCCATGCGAGTTCGTCGCATACCCAATCGTTCATACCGATGTCCAGATCGCTCATAACGATGACCGGAGTTTGCAAGCGCTCGGCTAGATCGAAAGCTTCAGCAGCGAAGGAGAAGCATTCGTTAGGGTCTGTGGGGAACAACAGGACGTGGCGCGTGTCGCCGTGAGAGGCGTAGGCACACGAAAGAACATCCGACTGCTGCGTCCGCGTGGGCATGCCTGTGGAGGGTCCGCCGCGCTGAACGTTGAAGAGGACCAGCGGCACTTCAGCGAAGTAGGCCAGGCCCAGAAACTCGTTCATCAGCGAAACCCCGGGCCCGGAGGTTGCGGTGAAGGAGCGTGCGCCGTTCCAGCCAGCGCCAATGGCAATCCCGATGGCCGCAAGCTCGTCTTCGGCCTGGACGATGCCATACATCTTCTTGCCATCATCTTGGGTCCTGAGCGCCTTGGCATGGCGCTCGTAGCTCTCTGCCAAAGAGGTTGAGGGGGTGATTGGGTACCAGGCACACACTGTGGCGCCGCCATAGACCGCGCCAAGGCCAGCGGCTTCATTGCCGGAGACCAGGATCTTGCCGGCGGTGGCATTTGCGGTCTCAACCCTGATGGGCAAAGGACAGGCATAGTTGTCGCGAATGTAGTCGCGGCCCATGTGCAAGGCCTTCAGATTGGGGGCGATCAGCTTGTCTTTGCCCTTGAACTGGCTTGACACCACGCTCTCTAGAACATCGACGTCTATGTCCACCAGCGCGGCGATAGCGCCTACATAGACCATGTTCTTGAACAGCTGGCGCTGGCGGGTGTCTGACCAGTGCTCAGCGCAAATCTTGGCGATGGGCATGTCGATGATGGTCACATCGTCCCTCTGGAAGGGCCGCGGCAGCGTGGAATCGTAGAAAAGATATCCGCCTGGCAGCACTTCCTTCAGATCATCCTCATAGGTTTGGGCGTTCATCGCCACCATCAGGTCCACACCTTCACGGCGAGCCAGATAGCCTTTGCCGGACACCCTAACCTCGTACCAGGTGGGCAGGCCTTGGATGTTGGAGGGAAAGATATTCTTGGGGCTGACCGCAATGCCCATGCGGAAGAGGGTTTTGGCAAACATCAGGTTGGCCGACGCGGAGCCCGATCCGTTGACGGTTGCAAACTTCACAACAAAGTCGTTGATACCGCTCACCGACTTCACCTCACCGCGGCCCATTGTACGTAGGCGTCCAGGTTGACCTGGCAGGGTTTGGCTGCTTGGGTGTGGACGTAGGTGAACTTCTTCATATCCCACGCCCCGGTGGGACATCGTTCCGCGCACAAGCCGCAGTGCACACACATATCCTCGTCCTTGGCCATGATGCGGCCGGTTTTGAGAGGCGATGAGGCATAAAGCGCTTGATCGGCGTTGAGCGCAGGTACCCTCAAGTTCTGCCTCAGTTCAGGCTCGGGCGCATTTTCAACGAAGTTGATGCAGTCAATTGGGCAGATATCCATGCACGCATCGCACTCGATGCACAAAGGCCCGGTGAAAACGGTTTGCACGTCGCAGTTCAAGCAGCGTTCGGCCTCATCAAAGGCCAGCTGGTCGTCGTATCCCAGCTCCACTTCAACCTTGAGGTCCTTCAGCGATTTGGCCAGGTCTTCATGGGGGACGTCTACGCGGCCCGTGCTGGCATAGTCGTTTTCATAAGCCCATTCGTGGATGCCCATCTTCTGGCTGACAAGGGAATGGCCAGGCGCAGGACGTTTTTTAACCAGGTCTTCACCGCGGCAATGAAGGTCAATGGAGATGGCGGCCTGATGGCCGTGAGCCACCGCAACAATAATGTTTTCCGGCCCCCAAGCCGAATCGCCACCGAAGAACACGCCTGGAAGGGTGGACATCATGGTGGTCTTGTCCACCTCAGGCATGCCCCAGCTTCCAAACTCCAGACCCAAGTCACGTTCAATCCAGTCGAAAGCGTTGTCCTGTCCGATGGCCATGAGCACGTCATCGCATTCAAACAGAACTTCTTCGCCGGTGCCGACCAAGGTGCGCTTGCCGTCTGCGTCGTATTCGGCGCGCATGACTTCAAACAACACGCCCTTGAACTTACCGTTCTCACGCACAAACGCCTTTGGGCTGTGATTGTCGTAAATCGGAATGCCTTCTTGCTCGGCTTCTTCAATCTCCCAGTCGGAGGCTTTCATGTCCTTACGCGGTGAGCGCACGGTCACTCGCACATCCTTGCCGCCGATGCGAAGGGCTGTGCGGCAGCAATCCATAGCTGTGTTCCCGCCGCCGATCACCACCACGCGCTCGCCAATCTTGTCCACATGACCGAACGCCACGGAGGTGAGGAAGGAAATGCCGATCTGGATATTGTCTTTGCACTCCTCGCGGCCCTCTATGTTGAGGTCCTTACCCTTCGGCGCGCCTGTGCCGACGAAAACCGCGTCATAGTCGTCGTCGAGAACGGCCTTCAAACTGGTGACTTCCTCGCCAAACCTGGCCTCAACACCGAAATCCACAATCCGGTAAACCTCTTCGTCCAGCACCTTCTCCGGCAATCTGAACGAGGGGATGTTGGTGCGCATCAGGCCCCCGGCCTTGGGGTCCTTGTCGAACAGTGTGCATGCATAGCCCAGCGGCAGGAGATCGCGGGCCACCGTCAACGAGGCAGGGCCAGCACCTAAAAGCGCGACGCGTTTGCCGTTGCCTTCGTTGGGGATCTCTGGGAGGCGATCTGAGATGTCGTTGCGGTAATCAGCGGCCACCCGTTTGAGGCGGCAAATGGCCACTGGCTCTTCTTCAATCCGTCCGCGCCGGCAAGCTGGCTCGCAAGGCCGGTCGCATACCCGGCCCAGAATGCCCGGAAACACATTGCTCTCCCAGTTGAGCATATAGGCATCTGTGAAACGGCGTTGGGCGATCAGCCGGATATATTCAGGAACGGGCGTATGCGCCGGGCAAGCCCACTGACAGTCCACCACTTTGTGAAAATACTGAGGATCGTCCACATTTGTCGGGGACGTCTTGCGCTGCATCTCTGTGACGCTGCTGTCCATACTCTTTGCTAGCTTCAACCTGCGCGCTTACGCACGTCCCAACCCTATCCCGGTATAGCTACCAACCTTTGTATCCCAATATTGCTTTGGGTCAAGTTAACTAAAGCGTGAGGTTAATGGCTTTGAGCCTTAGACGGGAGAACTGGCCTATGGACACGTTAGTTCACTTGCACCTCCGTGCCGGGCTCCCTACGTTATCCGCATAGGGCCGTTGGGGTTCGGGAGAGATTTCTCATGCTGGTTAGCCGCTTGTTTGCAACCACTTTACTCATGGTCACCCTGCTGGGCGTGTCTGGGCCGTCGGCTTTGGCCGCGTGTGGTGATAAAGCCAAGGCCGGGGTTGATTGGTCAGGCTGCAAGAAGCAGAACAAGATCTTGAAAGGCCGCGACCTCACCGGAGCCAAGTTTGTTGGTTCGGACTTATCCTCCTCTACCTTGCGTGACAGCACGCTTAACGGCGCAGCGCTTGAGCGCGCGATGCTGGTGAAAACCACCCTGGCTGGGAGCAGTTTGAAGGGCGCCAACCTGAGCAAAGCACAGGGACCACGCGCCAACCTGGAGAAGGCCGAACTCACCGAGGCCAATTTGGCTAAGGCCGAGTTCAGCCGCGCTAAGTTCTCCGGCGCCAGCCTCGCCAAGGCCGATATGAGCAAGGCGGATGTCTCGCGCGCCGTGTTTACGGGCGCTGATCTGACAGACGTCAACCTAACCTATGCGAATGTGTCCCGCGCCGATTTTCGGGGGGCCAACTTGAGGGGCGTGAACCTCTCAGGCGCCTACGTGCTGCTAACGCGATTTGAGGGGGCCAATCTCAGCGCCACCAATGGGCTGACAGCCGATCAGCTGTCGATTGCCTGCGGTGACGCTAAGACGACGCTTCCCGCCGGTCTCACCGCGCCGGCAAGCTGGCCGTGTGAATGAAACAGCAGCGCTTAGTGGGCCATGAGCACGGGCACTGTCATCTTATCCAGCAAGTAGCGGGTGACGCCGCCGAACAAGTATTCGCGCAGCCTTGAATGGCCATAGGCTCCTGACACCACGAGATCTGCGCCGATATCGTTTGCCTTGGTGAGCAAGGCATCTCCGATATCCCACTTGCCCGTTGAAAGGGCTGCGGTGGTCACGTTCACGTCGTGGCGTGACAGCATATGGCCGAGCTCGCTGCCGGGCAGGTTGCCGCCTTCATACTCATCGGCATTTACCCACACCACTGTCGCCTTTTCGGCTTGTTTCAGCAACGGCACGGCGTCAGCGACGGCTCGGGCAGCTTCCGCGCTGGCGTTCCAGGCCACCAGGGCGTGGGTGCCGATATTGCTGAAGTCACCCTCATGAGGCACCACCAACATGGGGCGGCCTGCGTCCATCAGCACGTTTTCCACAAACTCCGGCTCGAAACTATCGAACCCTTCTGTGGGTGTCTGGCCGGCGATGATCAGGTCGGCCTGCATGCCGTGGGCCGTGGTGAGGCCGGAGACCGATGGGTTCTGAGACTGCAACAGGCGCCATTCGCCGCGCACGCCTTCCTTGCGCACGTGTTCTTCAAACATCTCATGCACTTTGTCGGCATTGCTCTCATAGTAGTTCCGCTGTTCTGCGTTGATATCAACAGCGGCATGCGTGGCGGCGGGCGTTGCGTAATAGCGTGGACCCGGGATCACATAGAGGCCGATCAGATGGGCATCGTGCTTAGCGGCGAGCTCGCAGCCGATGCGGATCAACTGCTCAGCTCGGTCTACTGTGTTGAGGGTGGCAAGAATGGTGCGAATGGGCATGTGCTCTCTCCTGGGCAAGTGTTTAGGAGAGTGTGCACGAGTTTGCGCTAAGGCGGCCTTGATCTGGATCAGTTCGCTTTATTCGGTCCCTAATGAGACATGAGCACGGGCACAGTCATGTTTTTGAGCACATGTTGTGCGGTGCTGCCGAAGAGGAACGTGCCAAATTTCCCACGCCCATATGCGCCCATTACCAGAAGATCCGGCTTGGTTTCAGCGCAATGCGCCAGGATCGTGCGCCCTGCCTCACGCTTGCTGGCCTTCAACTGCACCAAATTGGCGTTGATGCCGTGGGCCTTCAAATGGGCGATGAGATCGTGCTCAGGCAGAACCCGCTTGTCCGCATCATCTTCATCATCAATCAGGCGGAGCACGTCCAAGCGTTTCTTGGTTTCCAGAATCTGCATGGCATCTGTCAAAGCCCGGGCAGCTGCGCGGCTGCCGTCCCAGGCCACAACCGCTTCTTCCTTAAACGGCTGGGGTTCGTAGGTGGCGGGCACCGCAATGATCGGCTTGCCGGAGCGCAGCAACAGCTCTTCGGCGTTTAGAGAGCCGCCGCCGGTTTGGTCAACGCTGCGAAACTGGCCCGCGATCAACAGATCGAAGTAGCGGGCGTAACGCGGCATCAGCACGTCCGGCCGGCCCTCACAGGTGATCCAATTGACATCGGTCTTGGCACCGGCCGCTTTCACTTCGGTGTGGAAGTCTTCTCCGATGGACTGTTCGGCCGCCAGTTCAGCGTCTTGAATGTTCTTCATGACGCTTTCTGGGATCCAGCGGCGGTACTGGCTCTCATATTCCTTGGGCTTGTACACATGCAGGCCGGTGATCTTGGCGTCGTACTTTTTTGCCATTTGAACGGCAAACCGCACGGCCCGTTTGGCGTTTTCATTGCCGTCATAAGCGACGAGCAGATCTTTGATGGCCATGGTGTGTCTCTCCAGCTTCTATGTGTGATCACCCTGCCTCACAGCGTGGCCCAGGCCCTTGATCGAGGTCAATGGTCTTTCTCACAGACTAGGGAGTGGCGTTGGAGAGCTCCGCACGTCCGCCCAGGTGTTCCGCGAGGAAGCGTTCCAGAGCGCGGGCAAACGCCATCTTGTTATGCGGTTTGCGGATCACGTGGCCCTCGTCGTCGAAGACAATATATTGGGCGTCGCGGCCGTTCTTGGTAACTGCAGCAACGATGCGATCGGAATGGGCGCGCGAGACCCTCACATCGTTGGCGCCATGCACCACCAGCATGGGCTTGGTGATGCGGTCCACATAGTTGATAGGTGATCGGGCAGCCATATCGGACCGATCGTCTGGATTTTCCGGATGTCCCACATAGGCGTGCCAGCGGGCGAGGCCGTTTTTCCAGTAGGAGGGGAAGGATTCAAACGCAGAGACTAGGTCGGCGACGCCCACCACGCTGATCCCTGCGGCGAAGATATCAGGCGTGAAGGTGAGACCCACCAAGGTGGCATAGCCGCCATAACTATGGCCATAAATGGCGACGTTTTGCGGATCGGCGATCCCCTTACCCACTGCCCAGTTAACCGCATCGATGAGGTCGTCATGCATCTTGCGGGCGAACTGCTTGCGGGCGGCCTCCATGTAGGCCCGCCCAAAGCCGGTGGAGCCGCGATAGTTTACCCGCAGCACAGCATAGCCACGGTTCGCTAGGAACTGGTCGTCTGCCTGAAACCCCCAGTAATCCCGAGCGAACGGGCCGCCATGGACGCGCAGAATTGTGGGGAGTGGCTTGCCCTGGATGCCTGCAGGCAAGGTCAGATAGCCGTTCAGCTCAAGCCCATCGCGGGCAGCGAAACGCACCGGTTTCATTGTCGATAGCTTGTCCTGGTAGCGAGCGATCTGAGGAGATGCCAGCGACATCACCTTGCCGCTGCGGGCATCCACCAGGAACTTTGAGGTGCCTTGGGTGTCGCGCGTGATTTCCACCGTGAAGAGGGATTTGTCCCGGTTCCAGGATTTAAAGTTGAAGTCAAACCGGCCATCAGCCCCAATCTGCTCGAACACAGCCTTGATGTGCGGGGCAAAAATCTTGGTTTTGAGGTAGCCCGGCATGGAGGAGGCGATCAGCGGTTCATAGCTGATCTCGTCTACCCATAAGCCTTGCACGTCGGCTTGCGGGTCTTCATAGAGCAGTTCTTCTGCACCGGTCTTAAGGTTCAGCCGCACCACCGCCAGCCGATCCCGGCCAAGGTTGGACACGGCCCAGGCCCACCCGGCACCAGCCAGCGGATGGCCTTCGATCCAAAGCTTGTCCTCGGTGCTGCCGCTGGCTATCGCGCGCCAGCCGGCCTTACCGTCGGGCACATCCAAGGACCAAAGCCGGTTGGGCAGGCGTCGCTTAATGGCGATCACCGCGCCGCTCTGGTCGGTGTAATACTTGAACACATCTCCAGGGTTTTGCATCACCAGACGCTCTTCGCCGCTCAGAGCATTGATCCGATAGACATCGAACTCGGAGCGCTCGCGGCGGTTCAACTGCAGCAGGTACTCGTTAGGGTGGTCTGGAAATTTCTGCTGGTGGCGCACTTTTGTGCCGGGGTAGGGCGTGACGCTTTTGAGCCGTGCCTGCGGGTTCAGCGTGTCCGCCAAATACACACGGGTGTTCTCATCCCCGGTGGCGTCGCTCCAGACCATGATGTGGCGATTGTCGTTGGTCCAGTAGGCCCACCCAACCGGTTTGTGAGACGTGATCGTCTGGGGTTGTTCAGCGCCGTCCAGGCTGCGGACGTGGATGGTGGTGCGGCCGTCCTTGATGGCGAGCCACAAGAGCTTGGTGCCGTCCGGGGAGACCCGGTGGTCCCAGCTTTCCTTGTGCTTTGTGTAGAACAGCTCGGCCGGGATGAGCGGTGGCAGCTCCGCATTCACCAGAGAGGGATGGGTGGCAATGAGCGCACGCGGACCTTCAGCTGCCGCTTGGCCAAAGCCAGCAAGCAACATCAGACAAGCCCAGAGAATGCCTCTCAAAGGTTTGTGTCTCAGCCCTTAGGGCCCCCTTAGCCCTTGAGAGCACTATAGCCACGAAAAGGTTGATTGGTGAAATCAACTTTCATTAGAAGATGTTTCAGCCTTGGGCTTTTTGGATTTTCTTCCACGTGTCGCGCAGAGCAACCGTTTCATTGAATATGGGGCGTTCGGGCGTACTCCCAGCATCCACACAGAAATAGCCCAGCCGCTCAAACTGCACGTAGGCGCCAGGTGCGTCGTCTGCCAACGCAGGCTCCACCTTTGCATCAGCAATCACGGATTTGGACTGTGGATTGATGGCGGCCAGGAAATCTTCCTCAGCAGCAGGGTTCTCGCTGGTGAACAAATGGCCATAGCGGCGGACCTCTGCGCTGACACCGCGAGAGGCATCCACCCAGTGGAGGGTGCCCTTCACTTTGCGACCATCGGGCGATTCGCCGCCGCGAGAGGCTGGGTCGTAGCTGCAGCGCAACTCGACAATCTCGCCATTCTCGTCTTTGATGACGTCAGTGCAGGTGACAAAGAACGCATAGCGCAGCCGCACTTCCTTGCCCGGGCTGAGGCGGAAGAACTTCTTTGGGGGGTCCTCCATGAAGTCGTCCCGCTCAATATAGATCTCCCGGGAAAACTCCACCTGCCGCATGCCGGCCGTCTCGTCTTCCGGATTGTTTACGGCGTCCAACAGCTCGCTTTCGCCTTCCGGATAGTTCTCAATCACCACCTTTATGGGATTGAGAACAGCCATACGGCGCAGCGCGATCTTGTTCAGCACTTCACGGGTGCAATACTCAAGATACTCGTACTCCACAGCGCTATCGGCACGGGCAACGCCGATGCCCTTTGCAAAGTCGCGTAAGGCTTGGGCGGGGATGCCGCGCCGTCTGAGACCGCGGATAGTGGGCATGCGCGGGTCATCCCAACCATCCACGATGCCTTCGTTCACCAGCTGCATCAGTTTGCGCTTGGAGAGGATGGTGTAGGTGAGGTTGAGGCGGGCGAACTCGGTTTGCTTCGGCACCGATGGGGTCGGCAGGTGCTCGATCAGCCAGTCATAGAGCGGGCGGTGATCAGCAAACTCAAGGGTGCACAAAGAGTGCGTGACGCCCTCGATGGCGTCTGACTGGCCGTGAGCAAAGTCGTAGGTCGGATAGATACACCAGGCATCCCCAGTGCGCGGATGACTGGCATGAAGCACCCGGTAGATGACCGGGTCGCGCATATTGATGTTGCCGGACGCCATGTCGATCTTGGCGCGCAGGGTCTTGGCCCCGTCAGGGAACTCGCCGGCCCGCATGCGGCGGAAGAGGTCGAGGTTTTCTTCAACGCTGCGGTCGCGGTGAGGGCTGTGGCGCCCAGGTTCGGTGAGGGTGCCGCGATAGGCGCGGATCTCTTCGGCGTTCAGATCATCCACATAGGCGTCACCCGCCTCAATCAGGTGCTCAGCCCATTGATAGAGCTGCTCAAAATAGTCCGAAGCATGGAGGGTCTTGCCGTCCCACTCTTCGCTGAGCCATCTCAGGTCTTCCTGGATGGCTTCGATATACTCATCTTCTTCCTTCACCGGGTTGGTGTCGTCGAGCCTCAGGTTGCAGTGGCCGTTGAACTCGGCGGCCATGCCGAAGTTCAGGGAGATCGATTTAGCGTGGCCAATGTGGAGGTAGCCGTTGGGCTCCGGTGGGAAACGCGTCACGACCTCGCTCTCGCGGCCGGTCGCTAGATCGCCCTTGATGATCTCGCGGATAAAATGGTCGGGACCATCGCGCTTGATGTCCTCGGCGGTGCGGTTTTGTTCAGTCATTGAACTTTGATGGGTCTTTCAGATGATCAGCATTGAGTTTGGCGCAAGCACTGGCCGAAAACCTGCAGCATTGCAAGCCTTTGAGGCATTTTGTTTGAGGCGCCCAGCCTTCAGATGATACCGATTTCCCGGTAGGGGCGGTTTTCAGTGTACCGGCGATAGCTGAAGGCGCTTAGATCCAAGGTTTGATAGCTGCCTTGCAGGATCAGTTCGGCAAGGGCCCGCCCGCTGGCGGGGGCGTGCATGATGCCGTGGCCGGAATAGCCGCAGGCCATATACACATTCTCCGACCCGCCATACCACTGGCCCAAAAAGACATTGAAATCAAAGCTGTTGCGCGCGTAGTGGCCCACCCAAGTGCGTTGCAGTTTCAGGGTTTCCAGCTGAGGGACGCGGTGAGCGATCTTCGGCCAGACCACCTCTTCAAAGCGCGTGGGGTCCGGGTCCAACCGGAAGCCCGTCGGTTGATCCCAATCGGGCAGGCCGCCGGCGAAGCCTTCGCCTTCCGGGCCAAACGCCAGATGGGTTTCTGCTTTGAGGAAGGGCAGGGGCTCAATGTCGCCGTCCGTCACGAAGTAATGGCTCTCCCGGCACATGGGCTCCACGGGAAGCTCCAGCCCGATCATCCGGCCAAGTTCGGCGGACCAGGCCCCGGCGGAGAGCACAAAGCACTCTGCGGTCAGCTCTGCGCCTGAACTCAAACGCACCTTGCCGTCCGTCGCGGACCACTCCGTCACTCTGTCCTTCACATATTCCACGCCAAGTTGGCGGGCCTTGTTGCGAAAACCCATAAGCGCGGCATGGGGGTTAATCCAGGCATCATCGGGCGAATGAACGGCGCAGGCCACATCCTCAACGCGGAGTGAAGGAAAACGCTGCTTCAGCCCGTCGCGGTCCAGCAGATCAACCCGTGCGCCCATGGAAGATTGCAGCGCGTGGTTCTTCTCCATGGTGGCATGGTCGCCATCGTCGGACAGGAACAGGTAGCCGCGGCGCGTGAAACCAATGTCCGCAGGCTGGTCGTCGAGTTTCATTTCGTTATGGAAGTCGGCGAAGAACTCCAGGCCATACTGAGCCATTTGGATGTTTTCCGACAGGCTGAACAGCTGACGGATGCCGCCATTTGCGGCCGGCGTGGCGGCGTGTTCGTAGGTGGGGTCCGGCTCGATGACTGTGATCTTGCCCGCCTCGCCCGCACGCGCCAGAAAGTAGGCAATGGAAGAGCCTACAATGCCGCCGCCAATGATGAGGATATCTGCGCTTGCCATTGAGGTCAGGCGACCCAGAAGGCTTTTTCGAGGTCTTCAAACTCCGCCGCCGGGCCCTCGTATTTATTGCGGCCCAGTTCCAGCACATAGACATAGTCCGCGATCTTCAGGGCGTGGCGGATCTCCTGGTCCACGAGCAGGATGGTGATATCGTCCTGCTCGGTCAGGTGGGTGAGCATTTGGTAGACTTCCTGGGAGAGCATCTTGGAGAGGCCTGCCGTCGGTTCATCCACCAGCAAGACCTTTGGGTCGGCCATCAACGTGCGGCCGATCTCTACCATGCGCTGCTGGCCACCTGAAAGTTCGCCCGTGATCTGCTTGCGCTTTTCCTTCAGAATGGGAAAGCGCTCATAATTGGCTTCGATCTTATCGCGCACCTGTTTTTTGTCGCGCCGGAAGGTCCAGCCGCCCAGCTCCAGGTTTTCTTCCACCGACATGTCCTTGAATACACCTGGCTGCTGGGGGATGTAGGCGAGGCCCTTGAGGATCCTGTTGTAGGTGGGGATGTCGAGAATGCTTTCGCCTTCAAGAACGATATCTCCCTCGTTGGGGCGGAGAAAGCCGAATGCAGCTCTCAAGGCGGTGGACTTGCCCACGCCGTTGGCGCCCAGCACAGCGGTGATCTTATTGCGCTGAACCTTGATGTTGAGCCCCTGCAGGATATTAAGGTCCTTGTAGTACCCCACGTAGAGGTCCTTCATCTCCAGGGCAGTGTCGGTGTGGAAGTCGCTCATGCGGGCGCCTCCTCTTCTTCGCCTTCCTCCGCGCCGAGATAGGCCTCGATCACGGCTGGGTCATTTTTAACCTCCTCTGGCGGGCCATCGGCGATCAGGTCACCATAGTTCAGCACCAGGAGACGGCGGGAGAGGCTGAAGATGGAATCCATCTGGTGGGAGATGATGATGATGGCTTTGCCCTCATTGTTCACCCGGCGGATATAGTCGTAAATGATCTCCATCAGCCGCGGATGCACCCCGGCGAAGGGCTCATCGAGAATGATCACGTCCGGGCTCAGCATCAACAGGCGGCCCAGCTCTAGAAGCTTCTGCTGGCCACCTGAAAGAGCTTGGGCGAACTCGTTGCGCAAATGGTCCATGGTCAGGAACTCAAGCACGTCCATGGCCTTGTCGTGAATCTCGGCTCGGTTCTGCTCGCGGCCCATGGCGAGTGCCGGCACGTAGAGGTTCTCCAGAACCGTCATGCGGCGGAATGAGCGGGTGACCTGGAATGTGCGCCCCAGCCCGGCCAGTGCAACCTGGTATGGTTGGAGCTGATCTATCCGCTCGCCATTGAGATAAACCGTGCCGCTGTTGGGTTTGATCGCACCGTCCAGCACGTTGGTGAGGGTTGTCTTGCCCGCGCCGTTAGGGCCGATGAGGCCGATTAGCTCCGGGCCGTTGATCTCAAACGACACGCCCTTGAGCACGTGCAGACCGCCAAAGCGCTTATGGAGATTTGTCACGACCAGATTGATCATTTGGCCGGCTCCTCAGCTTCGTTCTCTGAGGCCATGCGCTTCTCGACGGTCTCTTTGCCCACGTGGCCGCGCTGGAAGTATTCGATGATGGGTGCAATCAGCCCGTTGCGCGAGAAGCGCAATGTGACCATGAGAATGATGCCGAAGATCACCAGCCGCCAGATGGTCATGTCCACGGTGATGCCGCCAATATCAAAGCTGTTGCGGAGCATCTCCAGAACGAACTGGATGAGAATGGCGCCCACTGCAGCGGCCACGAAGTTCTCTACCCCGCCGATCACGGCCATCGCCACTACCAGGCTCATTTGCAGCAAAAACAGATTGTTGGGGGTCACGATACCCACATAGTGGGCTTGAACCGCGCCAGCCACAGCGGCCATCATGGTGGTGACCACGAAGACCAACACCTTGTACTTTGTGGTGTTGACGCCGAGCGCGGCGGCAGCGTCCTGATCTTCGCGCAGAGCTCTGACGAACAGACCGAACTTCGACCTGGCGAGCCAGGCCAGAACGCCAAGGCAGGCCAGCAGCAGGAAGAACATGACGAAGTAGGGCGGCAACTTGTCCGTCTTTGAGAACGTATGTCCGAAAAGCGTAACACCTTGTTCAAACAGGGCCGGCGTTTCCATGCCGGCTTGGCCGCGGGTGATCTGGATCTCTGCGCTGATGGTGGCCTTGAGGATTTCTGAAAAGCCCAAGGTGAAAAGGGCAAGGTACGCAGCCCGTAGCCGCAGCACCAGAAGGCCGATCAACAGACCGAAGAGACCGCCCATCAAGGTGCCCAGCACTATGCCCAGCCACACGGGCATAGGCGTAACTTGAACGGTGCCATTCCAGGCGGACAGGGCCTGGCGCAGGCAGTCTTGGGTGAGGGTGGTGGAGGTGACGCCGATGGGATTAACCACCACCAGCCACGTGCCGCCCAGATTGAACTCGGTACATAGATTGGTGGGCTCAGGTGAGAGGTAGAAGTAGTGGCAGAACAGGGCCGTTGTATAAGCGCCTATCCCCATGAACCCCATATGGCCAAACGAGAATTGGCCGGCATATCCCGCTAACATCGACCAGCTGGACGCTAAGATCGCATAGTAGAACGCGATGATGCAGATGTGCATGATGTAGTCGTAATCGGCGCCCGAATAGACAAACGGGAAGAGTATAAAAAACCCGATGGACAAGACGCCTGCAATGTTTGGAACTTGCTGGCGCATCAGAACTTCCCGTGCGTCCCGCTGGAGAAGCGCCGCCCGAGCAGGCCGGTGGGCCGCAGCAGCAGGGTGAGTGTGAGCACCAGCATGCCGTAAGCGGGAATGTAGGAGGCCGCTTTCTGTGCATCAGGGATGCAGCCTGTGCCGGCGGCTTCAACCAAGCCCACAATGATGCCGCCAAAGAACGCGCCCGGCAGCGAACCGAGCCCGCCAAGCACAACAATGACGAATGAGCGCATGGCCGGGATATTGCCCACCTGTGGCAACCAGGAGAATGCCTGGACCAGAAGTGCACCGGCGAGCGCGGCGATCATGCCACCCAGAGCGAAGGCCAGCATATTCATCCGGTCCGGGTTGATGCCGGCGATGGCAGCGGCCTCCCGGTCAAGGCTCACGGCACGCAGCGCCTTACCCGTCCACGTGCGATGGAGGAAATAGAGCAGCGTGAGCAGTACAACGATGCACATCACCGCCGCCACGAAGCGCGGGTTGGAAATGGACACGGTGTCAAAAAGGGTCATGTTACCCCGGCTAGATTTCAGCAGCCAGGGGTCTTCCACCGACGGCAGGCGCAAGCGCGGGAAGTCGAAAAAGCGAGCCGCTTTCACCGGGTTGGCGCCGGCTGTGGCTTGCACGAAGTACTGCAGAGTGAAGGCCAGGCCGAAGGTGACCAAGATGCCGTATTCAACAGGCCGGTCGATCTTGCCCTCATACATTGGCGTCAGGAACAAGCGCTCAAACACGGCACCCAGCGTGAAGGCCACTGCACACGCTGCCATTACGCCCAGAAGGGGGTTGATGCCCGGAAACCAGACGGCGGTAACGAAGTACACCACCATGCCGCCGATCATGTAGAACTCGCCATGGGCAAAGCTCACCACGCCCAGTATGGAAAAG
>JBCDIP010000008.1:0-18075 GCA_038748855.1 Pseudomonadota bacterium | reverse complement strand
CCGCGTGCTGCAAAGTGTATGACGGCGCCATCTCCAGCCTTGGCATTATCGGCTGGATGGCCCCGGCAGCGGTTTCTCTTTTCGTGGCCGGCGTCCTCATGAGCTTGGCGCGGAAACCCAAAGGCAGCGTGCTGTTCTTCGGCTATGCAGGCCTGTTCACCGCCTTCTTGGGCTTTGATGACCTGTTCCTGGTGCACGAGAACGTGCTGCCAGCCTTTGGCGTCCCAGAACTGGCGACCTATGGCGCCTATGCCTTGATCGGCATGGGCTATCTGGCCACATCATGGCGGCTCATCCTGAGCCAGCGTTTCGTTCTCTTCGGCGGCGCGATTGCCTTTCTAGCCACAAGCGTGCTCATCGATCGGTTGCTGCACTCAGACGATGTCTGGCGTCTGATCATCGAAGACGGGGCGAAGTTCGTCGGCATCAGCATGTGGATGGCGTTCCATCTCGATGCGGCCTGGAACATTCTGACCCGGTCAAAAGCTTAAGGCTGCAGCCATGGCGAAGAGATCAGACCAAACCGCCATCCTGCTTCTGGGCAACTACCGGCCCGCCGTGGTCATTGCCCGGGCATTGGCACCGCTCGGCTATCGGATTGTGCTGGGTCTGCAGGGCGAGGAGCACGGGGTGCGCTTCTCGCGCTTTGTGAGCGAGACATGGGACCATCCTGAGCTCAGCCGAGTAGGGGCGTTTGACGCTGAACTGAAGAGTTACCTGCATCAAAATCCCGCAATCAGCTGCGTCCTTCCGGTCACCGAGGAGTTCGTCAACGCCTTTGCCCGTCAAGACATCTGCCTGCCTGAAGGTGTGTCGCTCGCCTCTCCAAGCAACGAGGTGGTCAACACGTTCGCTGACAAGGTGGGAGCGCTGGAGTTGGCCAAGAGTGTGGGCGTCTCCACGCTGCCGTTTGCCATTGTTGAAGACTATGACGACCTGATTGCAAGAGCAGTCGCTATTGGCTATCCGCTCACGATCCGGCCGCTCGGCACCACAGCCCGGCTGTTTGGCAGAAAGGCGCTGATCCTTGCCAACTCGCGTGAGCTGCGCGCAGAACTCAAGGCCTGGCCGCAGGGGCATTCGCGTTTGCTGCTGCAGCGCTATGCGCAAGGCACCCGCCATAACGTCTACTTTGCTGCCCAAAACGGCAACTTGATTGGCGTGAGCGAATCCAAAATCAACCGCACTAACAACCTGGACGGCACCGGCCTGGCGGTGGACGGCCAAACCCTGACGCCCACTCCGGTGCTGCTGGAAGGCACGCGCCGGCTGGTGGAAGAAACCCGCTACACCGGCATCGGCTTGGCGCAGTTCATTGTCGATCCTGAAAGCGGCGACACCTGCTTCCTGGAGCTGAACCCCAGAGTGTCCGGCAGCCACGCTGTGCCCGAGCGGGCCGGTGTTCCTTTGAGCGGTTGGGCGGTGGAGCTCGCTCAGGCTGACCTGCGTCCTGATACGGTCACGTCAGCCTGCACATTCGGCAGGACCGACATCAGATATGTTTGGACCAGCGGAGATCTTCTTGCGCTGAAGACATCGCTTATGGACCGGCATATCTCGCTTGCTCATGTGCCAGGTTTGCTTCTGAAGATTGCCCGCAGCGCTATTGGAGCGAACACTCATATGATCTGGCGCTGGGATGATCCGTTGCCTGCGATGGCCACGCTTCTTGGCTGTTTGCCGCGCTTTGGCTTCGTGCGCCGCATGTTGAGCCGGCGTGATGCTGAGACCGTGCAGCTGCAGGGGCCCAACGGCTAGGCTCTAGCCTTCCAATACCTCTTTGCTGGTGATCTCTCCGTTTTCATCAAAACGGTAGATCAGAGGCACGCCTGTGGCGATCTCACGCTTCACAATCTCTTCCCCGCTCAACTTCTCAAGCGACATGACCAGCGCTCTCAGCGAGTTACCGTGGGCCGCCACGAGGATCTTCTCACCGGCCATCACCCGCGGCCAGATATTGGCTTCGAAATAGGGCAGTACTCGCTCGGCGGTGTCTTTCAGGCTTTCCCCGCCCGGCGGCGGCGTGTCGAATGAGCGGCGCCAGATGTGCACCTGCTCTTCGCCCCACTTGGCGCGAGCATCATCCTTGTTCAGGCCGGCCAGGTCGCCATAATCACGCTCGTTCAAAGCCTGTTCGCGGGTCGTGGTCAGATCTGCCTGTCCAAGCTCATCGAGGATCATGGCGCAGGTTCTCTGCGCGCGGACCAGAGCGCTGGTGTAGGCGGCATCAAACTGGATGCCCATCGCCTTCAGCTGGCGTCCGGCCGTCTGTGCTTCCTGCTCACCCTTCTCGGTCAGGCCAGGATCTTTCCAGCCGGTAAACAGGTTTTTCAGGTTCCACTCGCTTTGCCCATGGCGCACCAGGACGAGAAGACGCTCCATTGGCCTTACCTTTCTCAAATCGTCGGTCAAAGCCCCAGCACATCCATCATGGAGTAATAGCCGGGTTTTCTATCCATCGCCCAAAGGGCGGCCTTAACGGCACCATTGGCAAACAGGGTGCGCGATTCCGCTTTATGGGTCAGCTCTATGCGCTCCGAATTGCCGGCAAAAACCACCGAATGCTCTCCCACCACAGAGCCTCCGCGCAGGGTCGCAAAGCCGATATCGCCACTGTTGCGCGCCCCGGTGATGCCATCGCGGCTGCGCACGGCCCGATCCGACAAGCTCAAACCTCGCCCTTCAGCGGCAGCTTCGCCCAGCATGAGCGCAGTTCCCGAGGGTGCATCCACCTTATGTTTGTGGTGCATCTCCACCACTTCGATGTCGAAATCCTCATCCAGAGCTGCGGCCACCTTGCGCACCAGGGCGGTAAGCAGGTTGACGCCTAAGCTCATATTGCCGGCCTTCACAATGCGCGAATGGCGCGAGGCCGCTTTCAGCTTCTGCTCATCGTCCTCGGTCATGCCCGTGGTGCCAATCACGTGGACGATCCGGGCTTGAGCCGCCAGCTCGGCATGCTTCAGCGTGGCCGCTGGTGTGGAAAAATCGATAATGCCTTCGATCTGCGTGAACAGCTCCAAAGGATCGTCGGTGATGGTCACGCCCAGCTCAGGCAAACCCGCCAGCGGACCCAGATCCTGGCCAACAAACTCAGAGCCGGGCCGCTCCGTGCCGCCGGCCACCCGGCAGCCTTCGGTCTCGTTGATCGTGTGCACCAGGGTGCGGCCCATGCGCCCGGCCGCGCCGATCACCGCCAATCTCATCTCTGCCATGAGGCTATCCTTTAAACCGGCTGTGGAGCGCTGCGGTCAAACGCCTTCCACAATGACGATATCTGCATCCCCCGCTTCGGCGCGAAACTTCCGGGCCGCCTGATATTCCTCAGAATTGTAGCAGGCCACCGCATCGTCATAGCTGTCGAACTCCAACACCACGTTGCGTGCCTTGCCGGCGCCTTCCAGCTGCACGTGCTGGCCTGCTCGGGCGAGAACCTTGGCATTGTACTTTTCAAACGCCTCAGGGGCGGATTCCACATAGAGTTTGTACTGCTCAGGATCTGTTACGGTCACATGAGCAATCCAATAGCCTTTCGCCATTTCGACGTCCTTCCCTAAAGCATGGAGGGCAAAACCCGATCGGGCGGGGAATGGCCATCCACGAATGTCTTGATGTTGATGATCACCTTCTCGCCCATATCGATCCGCCCTTCAATCGTGGCAGATCCCATATGCGGCAACAGCACAACCTTATCGGACTTCACCAGGCGCGGATTGACCGCCGGCTCATGCTCAAACACATCAAGGCCGGCGCCGCCAAGCTCATTGGCATCCAGCATGCGGGCCAGCGCATTCTCATCGATCACCTCGCCGCGGGCCGTGTTGATGATCATCGCATCGGGCCGGACCAGCTTCAGCCGCCGGGCCGACAAGAGGTGGTAAGTGGCCGGTGTGTGCGGGCAATTGACGGAAATGATGTCCATCCGCGCCAGCATCTGGTCAAGGCTGTCCCAATAGGTGGCCTCCAGCTCGTCTTCCACCACCTGATTGACCCGGCGCCGGTTGTGATAGTGGATCTGTAACCCGAAGGCTTTGGCGCGGCGCGCCACCGCTTGGCCAATCCGGCCCATGCCAATGATGCCGAGCCGTTTGCCGGTGATCCGGTTGCCCAGCATCCAGGTGGGGGACCAGCCCTTCCAGTCATTGCCGGGGGTCAGGACCTGCGCCCCCTCGGTCACCCGGCGCGAAACATCCAGGATCAGCGCCATGGTCATGTCGGCCGTGTCTTCGGTCAAGACGCCGGGGGTGTTGGTGACGATAATGCCCTTGGAATTCGCGGTTTCAACGTCAATATTGTCCACGCCCGTACCGAAGTTTGCGATCAGCTTCAACTGATCGCCAGCCTGGCTGATAACAGACCGGTCAATGCGGTCGGTGACCGTAGGCACCAAAACGTCCGCTTCCTTAACGGCAGCCACCAACTCGGCCGAAGTCCTGGGCTCATCATCGATGTTCAACTGAGTGTTGAACAATTCGCGCATGCGCGTTTCAACCACGTCAGGCAATCTGCGGGTTATCACAACGAGCGGTTTTGCCTTGCTCATGCAGCTTAACTCCACTAAACGGCGTCACCGCCAGCGTTAGAATTGCACACCGGAGCCTGCACGACACTCTTTCCGTTTGGAATTTGTTTGTGTAAACTCTTTCCTAAATTGTCTAGCAGACACTTGCAGGCGAAAGAAGAGGGGTTTCCCCTGCAGCGACGGGTTTTCAGCTGCTCTTGCGTTTAGTACTACAGAGTAGACCGTACCGGGCAAATCTTCGTTGGGGACGGGTGGTCCATAAGAGTTGGGAACTGATGGGGTTTAGTCGATCTCACACCGCAATGATCACGGCAATCGCCGTAGTTGCCGTCGGCAGCATGGCCGCGGCTGCGGGCCTGTGGGTGTTCCAAGACTCTGCGACAGCGGGCGGCGAGGCAGAAGCTGCCGCAAAGACCCAATCAGCTCCTAGAAATCTGGGCCCCAGCGGTTTGCCTATCCCGCGCTTTGTCAGCCTGAAGCGCGATAAGGTGAATGTGCGCAAAGGACCGTCCACCTCCCATAAGGTGGCTTGGGTTTTCACCAGCAAAGGTTATCCTGTTGAGATCATTGCTGAATCAGACCATTGGCGCCGCGTCCGCGATTCTGAAGGCGAAGAAGGCTGGGTCTATCATTCCCTCCTGTCCGGCTGGCGGACCGGAGTTGTGTCGCCCTGGCGCGAGGGGAGCCAAACGGCCCTTCTGGCTGATCCCACATCTGGTGCAGCCACGGTGGCCAAGCTCGAATCAGGCGTGTTGGGCCGTATTGAGCGGTGTACCGGCAAATGGTGCAATGTTCAGGTGAACGACTTTAACGGCTGGATCAAGCAGGATGCCCTGTGGGGCGTTTATCCGGGCGAACAAATAGAATAGGCGCCAGAGGCGCCTTATCCTTCACTCATTAGCTGGCTTTCGGCGCGCTATGCGTCCGAAAGGCGCACGACCACGTCGATGCGGTTCACCTTGGTGCCATCCGGTGCTTCCGGCAGGCCAACCACTCTAAGTTCGTTCGAATCAATGTCGATCAAGCGGCCTTCTGATTCCAAATAGAAGTGGTAGTGATTCGACGTATTGGTGTCGTAGTAGCTTTTCGTTCCGTCAATTGCCACCTCACGCAACAGACCAGCTTCGGTAAACTGGTTGAGCGTGTTATAGACCGTGGCCAGCGAAACAGGCACGTTAGCGGCAACCGCTTCTTCGTGCAGCTCTTCAGCCGAAATATGACGATCTGGCCCGGCAAACAGCATTGTTGCCAAAGATAGCCTTTGCCGGGTTGGCCGCAATCCGGCGTTCCGTAGCCGGTTAATGGCCTCACACATGTTCATCTGCATGCGCTTCTTAAATCCTCAAACTACTGGATGGCCCACTTGCCACCAACAGTCACTATACCCATTTTGCGAACAGTTCGCAATCTCTGTAACAGCGGCATCCCGACACATTTAACGGCGTGATTAACAGGCAACCAACTCTTCCTGCGCCCCCCTCGCGTGTGTTAGAAACATGTAAACAGCGCGGGGACTTAAGCGCGTTGAGCGGGAAGCGGGACCGGGAGGCGGCCAATGGCGGAGCGGCAATCCAGTTATACATATGAAGAACTCTTGTCGTGTGGGCGCGGCGAGCTGTTCGGCCCTGGCAATGCACAATTGCCCTTGCCGCCCATGTTGATGTTTGACCGCATTACCTCGATCAGCGAAGATGGCGGCAGCCACGGCAAGGGCGAGGTTGTGGCGGAACTGGATGTGACGCCGGATCTGTGGTTCTTCGCCTGCCATTTCCAGGGCGATCCGGTGATGCCGGGGTGTTTGGGCCTGGATGCGTTGTGGCAGATGACCGGGTTTTTCCTGGGCTGGCTCGGGCTTGAAGGCAAGGGCCGCGCGCTGCAGACCGGTGAGGTGAAGTTTACCGGCATGGTGACGCCCGAGATCAAGCGTGTTGAGTATAAGGTAGAGTTCAAGCGCGTAATTGCCCGGCGCCTTGTGTTGGGCATTGCGGATGGTGAGTTGAAGGCGGATGGGGAAACCATATATACCGCGTCTGACCTTCGCGTCGGTCTGTTTAAGCCTGACGCAGCCGAATAATGGGCCGCCAGCCAGTGCGCTGGCCGCAGAATAAGGATTTCGCCGATGAGGCGTGTTGTCGTTACAGGAATGGGGATCGTCTCCTCCATCGGTAATAACGCGCAAGAAGTGAACGCTGCCCTGCATGGCGCGCGTTCGGGGATCAGCAAGGCGGAAAAGTACGAAGAACTGGGCTTCCGCTGTCACGTGCATGGCGCGCCGGATATTGACCTGGATGAGGTCATGGACCGCCGCGTCCGCCGTTTCATGGGCGATGGCGCAGCGTGGAACTATGTGGCCATGGAACAGGCGATCGCCGATGCCGGCCTGGAAGAAGCCGACATTGTGAACGAGCGCACCGGTCTGATCATGGGCTCAGGCGGCCCATCCACCCGGGTGATTGTGGCGTCCGCCGACACCGCCCGCGAGCGCGGGCCCAAGCGGGTTGGACCGTTCGCGGTGCCGGCCTCCATGGGCAGCACAAACTCCGCCACACTGGCGACGCCGTTTGGCATTAAGGGTGTGAACTATTCCATCTCATCGGCCTGCGCCACGTCATCCCACTGCATCGGCAATGCGGCCGAGCTCATTCAATGGGGCAAACAAGATGTGATCTTCGCAGGCGGCGGGGAAGAACTGGACTGGACCTTGTCGGTCCTTTTCGACGCCATGGGTGCCATGTCCTCCAAGCACAATGACACACCGGCAACGGCAAGCCGGGCTTACGATGCCTCTCGCGATGGCTTTGTGATCGCCGGCGGCGGCGGCACTCTGGTGATGGAAGAGCTGGAACATGCCAAAGCCCGCGGCGCAAAGATCTATTGCGAACTGGTGGGCTACGGCGCCACCTCTGATGGGGTGGATATGGTGCAGCCGTCAGGCGAGGGCGCGGTGCGCTGCATGCAGCAAGCCCTGGCCACGGTGAACGAGAAGGTGGACTACATCAACCCCCACGCCACCGCGACACCCATTGGCGATGTGCGCGAGATCGAAGCCCTGCGCGAAGTGTTTGGCGACGATGTTCCTCCGATTTCGGCCACAAAATCGCTCACCGGTCACAGCCTGGGCGCGGCGGGCGTTCAGGAATCCATCTATTCCATCTTGATGATGCAGAACGGCTATATCGCGGAAAGCGCCCACATTACTGAGCTCGACCCGGCCTTTGCGGACATCCCGATCGTGCGCGAACGCCAGGACAATGCAGAGCTGAACGTGGTGCTGTCCAACAGCTTCGGCTTTGGCGGAACGAACGCAACCCTTGCGTTTCAGCGCTATAACGGCTAACGCCAGCCACTTCTAAATCTGAGCGGAACTAATCGACGATGGCAGAAACAGAGTTTCCTGCGCCAGGAGCTCTCTTGAAGGGCAAGCGCGGGCTGATCATGGGGGTCGCCAACAACCATTCCATCGCGTGGGGCGTGGCCCGGGCGCTCGCCGCCCATCAAGCAGAGTTGGCCTTCACCTACCAAGGTGACGCGTTCGGGCGCAGGGTTCAGCCGTTGGCCGAGAGCGTGGGCTCCAGCATTGTGGTGCCCTGCGATGTGGAGGATGTGGCCACGGTGGATGCGGTCTTCGACCGTCTGAAGGAGGAGTGGGGCAGCATTGATTTCGTGGTCCACGCCATTGCCTTTTCCGACAAGGATGAATTGCAAGGCCGTTACGCCGACACCAGCCGCGACAATTTCATCCGCACCATGGTGATCTCGTGCTTCTCGTTCACCGAAATCGCCAAGCGCGCCGCGGCACTGATGCCCAATGGCGGCTCGCTTTTGACGCTCACCTATGGCGGCGCCACCCGCGTTATGCCCAATTACAACGTCATGGGCGTCGCCAAGGCCGGGCTTGAGTCCTCGGTCCGCTATCTGGCCTCCGACTATGGGGCCGACAATATCCGCGTGAACGCCATTTCCGCCGGGCCCATGCGCACGCTGGCCGGCGCCGGGATTTCCGATGCCCGGGCTATGTTCTCATTCCAGCGCCGCCATTCACCGTTGCGCCGACCGGTGAGCCTGGACGAGGTGGGGGGCTCAGCGCTCTACCTCATCAGCGAGCTTTCCGGCGGGGTTACCGGCGAAGTGCATTTCGTGGATGCGGGTTACAACATCATCTCCACACCGCGCCCGCAAGACTTGGAACAACCGGCGGACGGTTAACCGCGGCTTCACAACTCCTCCCTAAAACATAAGCGAGGCAGCAGGGACCGCCCGGTCTCGCATGATGCATTGCTGACCTTCCGTCGGGTCTCCGACATGTCCCTTAAGGCAGTGTTCAACTTGTGAGCTCGCAGGTGCGGGCAAGGTTCCCGTTTATGCCGTTGCACCCGGTCTCCTACAGCGTTGATCCAGATGCTGAGCTCCAGAAAGTCGCATTGGAGCGGCTCAATGACCTGAACACGGCGGTGTGGATCTTCGATATCGATTTCTCCCGGGTGGCGTGGGCCAACAAGGCGGCTCTGGCCATTTGGAACGCTGAGAACCTGGATGAGCTGAGAGCGCGGGATATGTCTGAAGACATGTCCATCTCCGTGGCTCAGCGGCTAAAGCAGTACCAGGAAGACTTCATCACCTCGAACGCCTCCTTTACGGAAGTCTGGACCCTTTACCCTGCCGGGGTGCCGACCACCCTGGACGTCGCCTACACAGGCTTCACCTTTGAAGACGGGCGCGTGGGCATGTGGTGCGAGGCCAAGGCCCAGCGCGTGGACACGCCCGAGGGCCTGCGCAGCTCTGAGGCTCTGCTCCACACCTCCGTGATCATCTCCCTATATGACGCAGACGGCAACGCGCTCTACTGCAACCCCGCCGCCCGGGCGCTTCAACCCGAGGGCGAGGTGCGGCTCAAAGAGCGCTTTGTGAAAGAGGCCGACTACAACAAGCTGATCAGCCAGGTGAAGCTGCACGGCGGCTGCCGCCAATCAGCCAGGATGCAGACGGCCAAGGGCATACGCTGGCATGAAATCACCGCGCGCGAATGCACCGATGCGGTGACCGGCGAAAGCGCCCTGGTGCTGAGCGAAACCGATATCACCGATCTGAAGGAAGCTGAGCGCCGCGCCCAGTATTTGGCCGATCACGACACGCTGACCGGGCTTCCGAACCGCAACTATGTCCAATCCAAGCTGCCTCCAAAGCTCAAGGCCGCCGCGTCCATCGGGGAAAAGCTGGCCTTCCTGATCATCGACCTCGACCGCTTCAAGGCGATCAACGACACGCTCGGACATGCGGCGGGCGATGAGCTGTTGGTCCAGGTGGCGACCCGGCTCCCGGCCGTCACGGGCGATGCGGGGATGGTGGCCCGGTTGGGCGGCGATGAGTTCCTTATTTGCCTCAGCGACATCCAGGACCGCGATCAGATCGAAAGGTTCTGCGAGAAGCTGGTGAAGGAGTTTCAGACCACGTTCGAGCTGGAGGGCGGCGAGTTCGTTTCCACCCTCAGCATCGGAGTGAGCCAGTTCCCAGAAGACGGCGAGGATCTGCACACGCTCCTGAAGTATGCGGATGTGGCGCTCTACAAGGCCAAGGAAGAGGGGCGCAACACCTATAGCTGCTTCAACATCTCCTTGCGCAACAAGATCGAAGAGCAGCTGACCTTGGAGCGCGATTTGCGCGAGGCTCTGGAGGAAGAGCAGTTTGAGCTGTTCTACCAGCCCCGGGTGGACACGTTCACCAACAAGATCCTCGGCGGCGAGGCGCTGCTCAGATGGAACCATCCGACCCGCGGCATGCTCGCCCCGGGATGCTTCATTGAGACCGCCGAGCAGATGGGGATCATTGTTGACATTGGCGACTGGGTAATGACCCGGGCGGCCATCGAACAGCATCACCTGGAACGCGAAGGTTATCCGATCACCATTTCGATCAACATCTCGCCCCGGCAGTTTGAATCCTCAAACCTCTACTCCAATGTGCTCTCGCTCCAGGACCGCACGGGCTGCAATCCCAATCGCATCGAGCTGGAGATCACCGAAACCACTCTGATGAGCAGCGACAAGATCGTCACCGAGATCCTCTCAACCTTCAAGGAGCGCGGCTTCGGCATCGCCATCGATGATTTTGGCACGGGCTATTCGAACCTGGCCTATATCCAGCACTACCCGGTCACCAGCTTGAAGATCGACCGCTCGTTCATCGCCAATATCGGCACCAATCATGCGGTGATGAAGCTGATCATGTCTTTGTGCCGGCTCTTGAAGGTGAAGCCGGTGGCCGAAGGGGTGGAGACTGAAGACCAACTGAATTGGCTGCAACAGCAAGACTGCCGCGAGTTCCAGGGCTATCTCTTCTCTCCCGCGGTTCACCGCGACGAGTTCTTCCAACTGCTGGAGCGGCAAAAGCGCGTTGGCTCGGTGGACATTCGCGCCAGCGCCTGAACTCAAGCGTCCTCGTCGAAGAACTTATTCGGCTTTTGAAACATGCCGAGCACCAGGCAGCCATCTGGCGCATGGGCCTCATGCCGGCTGCCGGCCTTGCGCCAGACGAAGTTGCCGGCGGTGCAGGCGCCCTCACGATCCACCAGCGCGCCTTCCAGCACATAGCTTTGTTCGATCCCCACATGCATGTGGTCGGGCAGGGTGGTCCCCGGCGCCATGCGGGTGAGCGAGGTCATCATGCCGGTGGTTTCATCCTGCATGAGGATCTTGATCTCAATCCCTGGCCAGCGTGTTTGTTGCCAGGGGATGTCGTCGACGTCCACGTAGGTTGAATCCGGGGCGATTGCGGCCATGGGTGCTTTCTCCAAATGCTGAGCACCCAGGCTAGCGCCGCCGGCGCTTGGGGGCAATTGCTTCTGCTGGCCGTCGCGCTCCCCCCGCGTCCTTGCGAACGCGAGGACCTTCTCGGCAAAGAGGAAAGGGAAGAGCTATGGATCCCCGCATGCGCGGGGATGACGACGTGAACGTCGAGGGCGCAGGAAAAACTCAACCATCAAGGCCAAATAGAGCTAATTTACCATTGTTCCAACGAGGTTACGCGAAATTGGGTTCGTTTCGCAGAATCCCACTCTTTGTCCTAGTTTTGGCTCTAAATCAGCTATTTAGTGGCAAAATCACTGATATGACACGTCGATCAGCCGCGCGCCGGTCCGTGCCACAGGCGCTTTGCGGCTGCTGGAGCGAGGCCCTGTCTCCGCAGCGCCGGCATGATGGCTGGCACAGCGCAACAGCTTGTTCAGCATGGGACCGGCCCCTGTGAGCGTAAAGCGCATCACCTTGCGCCCGGCCGCAACTTTAAGCGTCGTACCATGCTGAAAGCGGCTGAAGACCCGCCCGTTCACCGGAAGGTGCACCTGCATCAGCGCAGCGCTCCTGGCAACCGCGTCGGTGCGGATCACCGGACCATCATCCACCTGATAGTGCACGGCATATTTCTGGCCCTGTTCAAACCGCCAGTGCTTGGCAGAAAAGGCCATGGACCATTGGCGTTCGCCGGTCACCGCAAAGTAGAGCGCGACCCCGCTGCGATACTTGGCGTTGACCGCGCAGTGGGAGAACGTGCCCGTGTGGGCGTTGGTGAAGGCCCCACCGGTCCAGGCACCGGATGAGAGATCAGAAATCTTCCCGGCCGAAGCGCTCGGCGAAGCGGCCAGAAGGGCGGTGGTTGCAGCTATTACGGCAGCGGTCAAGCGGCCCTTTTGAGTGTTGGAGCGGATCATCTTAGTTTCCTCCAGTATCGGTTCATCGCGCCGGTTTGTCCGGCAAGTGTTGAGGCTAAAATGACGTGACCGCGTATCAGGGTGATTTCGTCCTTGGTTTCATTTGTTATCCGTTTGTTTCAGAGTGCGAGCTGGATTACAAACGGTGCCACTAAAAGGGTAGCGGGTGACGTGGAGCAATCTGGCTCAATTCTGGTGGTTGACGACGATCCGGACATCCGGGAGACGGTCAGCTATTTCCTGACCTCACGCGGCTACACGGTCACAGAGGCCGAAGACGGCCCGTCCTGCCGGGCTCAGGTGGCCTCCCAAAACTTCGATCTGGCCATATTAGATCTGGGCCTGCCGGGCGAGGACGGCATCAGTCTGTGCCGGCATTTGCGCGCAACCACGAATATGGGCCTCATCATCCTCACCGGCTCCGGCGATGAGGTGGACCGGGTGGTGGGTCTGGAAGTTGGGGCCGATGATTACGTCTCCAAGCCGTTCCAGCCCCGCGAGCTCCTGGCGCGTGTGCGCTCCGTGCTGCGCCGGGTGACGCCCGCACCGGCGCCGGAACAAGCGGGAAGTGCCCTGGAGGAGTTTGCCCGCCGGGCCGGCAATGGCGCTGCGTCAGAGCGGGTTCTGCTCAGCGTCCTGTTCACCGACATCGTGGATTCAACCCGGCTCGCCACTAAACTGGGTGACAAGGCCTGGGCTGAGCTCTTGGCCGAACACCATGCCATTGTGCGCAAAGCCATTGCGGCCAGCGGCGGGCTTGAAGTGAAAGCACTGGGAGATGGCTTCCTGACCGCCTTTGAAGGCCCGGGCCGGGCCCTCAGGAGCGCGCGGGCGATCGTTGAACAGGTGAAGCGGTTGGATATCCAGGTGCGTGCGGGCATGCACACCGGCGAGTGTGAACTGCGCGATGATGACCTTGCCGGGATCGCGGTTCATCTGGCCGCGCGCATTGCCGACCTCGCGGGACCTGGGGAGATTTTGGTGACCAGCACCGTGCGCGATCTGGTTCTGGGCTCTGACTTTGCCTTCAAGGACCGCGGGGAGACGGAGCTGAAGGGCGTGCCCGGGCCCTGGCGCGTCTATGCCGTGGAGGCGCAAGGCGCATGAGCCAGAGCACTCTCGATTGCGCGCGGAAGGTGTATTATGCTTACCCCCGGGCGAGCTGAGGAAGAGGGGAGCGGACGGAATGTCTGATCAGCCTTCGATCATCGTGGTCGATGATGACCCGGACATCCGGGAGACCCTGAACACCTATTTTGCGGGCAACGGCTTCCAGGTGACAGAGGCGGAGGACGGCGCGGCCCTGCGCGCGGCGGTGGCCAAGGAGAGGTTTGATATTTGTCTGCTTGATTTGAAGATGCCGGGCGAGGATGGTCTCAGCCTCTGCCGGTTCCTGCGGGAGACCACCGATATGGGCGTGGTGATGCTCACCGGCTCCGGCGACAGCATCGACAAGGTCATCGGCCTGGAAGTGGGCGCGGATGATTACATCGCCAAGCCGTTTGAGCTGCGCGAGGTGCTTGCCCGGGTGCGCTCGGTGCTGAGGCGGGCCGCGCCGGTGGAACGGCAGGTGATCGCCGAGGCGCCTGAGGTGGGCGATGATACGTCGTTTGCGTTTGGTCCGTTCAAGGTCAACCCCAACAGCCGCTATCTGGAGGCAAAGAGCGGTGAGACCATTTCGCTCTCGCCCATGGAGTTTGATCTCATCAAGGCGTTTGCGGAGCGCCCGGGCCGTGTCCTGTCCCGCGATACACTGTTGGAGCTCGCCCACGGCCGCGATTGGGACCCGTTCGACCGGTCCATCGATGTGCGGGTCACCCGGTTGCGCAAGAAGATCGAGGAAGACCCGTCCTATCCCCGCTACAAAAAAACCATAAGGGGTGTGGGCTACATCTATTCTCCGGATGGCACTTGAGACGATGAACGACCCGCTGCCACCGGCCGATCACACCCAGCTGCTGACCCAGCAAATGGAGCAGATGGCGTTGATCCTCCAGACCATGGCCGAGGGGGTGAGCATTTTTGACGGCGAGAACGCCCTGGTGCTCTGCAACCAGGGCTTTCTGGATATGTATGGCTTTCCGGACTGGCTGAACAAGCCCGGCACGCCGATTGCCGAATTTAGCCGCTTTCGCCTTGGAACTTTGAAGGGGCTTGAGGGCAAGGCTCTGGAGGACGCAGTAGAGGCGCGCAACCGCGATATCACCGAAGAAGTGGGCGGCCTGGAACAGGCCAAGCG
Source organism: Pseudomonadota bacterium (assembly GCA_038748855.1). Lineage (GTDB taxonomy): Bacteria > Pseudomonadota > Alphaproteobacteria > Rhizobiales > CAJQND01 > JAAEUE01. The sequence goes on along the minus strand of JBCDIP010000008.1, from coordinate 3,612 downwards.
GGAAATCCTGGATGATGGCCGAGTGGTGGATGTCCGCCGGCGGCGGACGGAAGATGGCTTCCTCATCTCCACCTATGTGGACATCACCGACCGGGTGGCGTCTGAACAGGCGCTGCGTGACAGCGAGGCCCGCTATAAGGCGATCCTGGAGGACCAGACCGAGCTCATCAGCCGTCTGGATGCAGATTTCAATCTCACCTTTGCCAATGCGGCCTACCAGAAGACCTATGTGAAGGACCCCAGCACGGAGACCGTGATCGGCCGCAACATCCTCACCTTTATTGCCGATGAGAAGGTGCGGGACGAATATGCAGAGCGTATGCGTTCGCTGACACCGGAAGACCCGATCACCCGCACGGTGCTGAAGGAATATGTGGTGGACGGCTCGCAGCAGTGGCAGTCATGGATCGACCGGGCGCTGTTCGATGAGGCCGGCACCATTGTAGGCTACCAGTCCGCCGGGCGCGACATTACTGCAGAAAAACAGGCCGAGCTGGCCTTGGCAGAGAGCTCTCAGGAGCGTCTTGCCATCGTCAATGGGGCCCTCGATGCCATCATCACCTTTGATGGCGAGGGCCATATCCGCGATTTTAACCCGGCAGCAGAACACATGTTTGGCCACACCGCCTCAGAAGCGGCCGGGCGGCAGGTGGCCGACCTCATCATTCCGGATGCGGACAAGGCGCCAGGCTCCGGCGGCCTGAAGAACTTCCTGCGGCAAACCCATCCAGATTGGGCCGAAGGGCGCCGGGTGGAGATCGAGACCAAGCACAAAGACGGCTCACGCCTCCCCACTGAACTGGCCGTGGTGGAAGCCTCCAGTGAAGCGCAGGGGCTCTATGTGGCCTACCTGCGCGATCTGACCGAGACCAAGCGCATGCAGGACTCCATCACGCAAACCGAAAAGATGGGCGCGCTCGGCTCGCTGCTTGCCAATGTAGCCCATGAGTTGAACAACCCGCTGGCGGTGGTGATCGGCCAGGCCGATATCCTCAACGAGACCATCACTGATGAGGCGGTCTTGGCGCGGGCAGGGCGCATCAAGACCGCGGCCGACAAATGCGCCCGGATCGTCAGAACCTTCCTGGCGGCAGCGCGGCAAAAGCCGCCGGAAAGCCTGCCCTTCTCCGCTGCTGCTCCGGCGCGGGAATGCCTGGAGCTTGTGGATTACGGCTTCAAGACCAGCGGCATTGAGTTCTCCGTTGAGATTGAGGACGATCTGCCCCTGCTGTTCGGCGACAGCGGGCAGATTGGCCAGGTGCTCGCCAATCTCCTGATCAACGCCCAGCAGGCGCTCACAGAGTGTCCTTTGCCGCGCCGGGCGGAGTTTCAGGTCCTCACCTCCGATGCGGATGATGAGGTGATCTACCGGATCTCCGATAACGGCCCGGGCGTAGCGGACGCCATTCGCGATAAGGTGTTTGAGCCCTTCTTCACCACCAAGGAAGAAGGCTCCGGCACGGGGATCGGCCTTGCGATTGCCCACAATATTGTCGCGGCTCACGAGGGCGATCTCAAGCTGTCAGAGACGCCGGCGCTGGGCGGGGCAACCTTTGAACTGCGCCTGCCTGTGCATGCGCCAGTGAGCGGTGCTGCTCTGACCGAGCCTCAAGGCGAGCAGCGTCCGGCGGCCAAACGGCTGCACATTCTTGTGGTGGACGATGAGGAGGATGTGGCCGAGACCATCGCCGATCATTTGGTGATCGCGGGCTATCACTGCGAGATCGCCAATGGCGGCACCCGTGCCCTGGAGCTGCTGGCGAATGGCAGTTTTGATGCGGTTTTGAGCGATTTGAGGATGCCGGACATGGATGGTCCGGCCCTTTATGCTGAGGCGGAACGGCGCTGGCCGGGCATTCAGCGCAAGTTCGGCTTCTTCACCGGCGACAGCCTCAGCCCCGGCGCCAGCCGCTTCCTGAAAGAAACCGATGCGCCGGTGGTTGAAAAGCCCTTCACCCGCGCAAGCCTTCAGCAACTGATCGAGACGGTGCTGGAGGGTGAATAGCTGCCCTCCGGGCGCCCTTGCCCTTGCCCGTGCCCGCGCCCTTGCCTGCCCCCGCGCCCTTGCGAAAGCGAGGGCCTTCTCAGCCAAGGGAAAGGTAAGAGCTATGGACCCCTGCTTCCGCAGGGGAGCGGAGGGATGACGGGAGTGGTTATGATTTTTTATCGCCTCACCCTGCGTCATCCCCGCGAAAGCAGGAACCTACTGAGCCAAGGGGAAAGTTACGAGCTATGGGCCCTCGCGTGCGCAAGGGCGCGGAGAGCGCCCCTAAAACCGCTCCGGCGAGAGATCCGCTGCGCTCACCCCCACCGCCTGAATATCGGCCGGCACATCCTCACCACGGGCGAGCGCCGCGCTGGCCCGGCCCATGCCGACCGAGGTCTCAATGCCATATCCGCCTTGCCCGGCACACCAGCAGAAGCCCTCTGCGTCCGGATCGTAGCCGGCAACCGGAATGCCGTCCGGCACGAAACTCCTCAAACCCGCCCAGGTGCGCTGCAGCTTGGTGATCTCCATGGTGGTCGCCGTCTGCAAACGGTCGATGGTGTAGGCGATATCAATCTCTTCAGGCTGCACGTCCTGCGGCTCCACCGGGGTCTCATCTGCAGGCGAGCCCAAAACCGTGCCGGCATCCACCTTGAAGTAAAACTCCTCCTGGCAGTCGATCACCACGGGCCATTGATCGTCCACCTCAACATTGGGCGGGTTGAAGGCGATCACGGTGCGCCGTTTGGGCTGCAGCCCAATCTTGCGGGCCCCGGCCATCTGCCCCAGCTGATCGGCCCACGCGCCGGCTGCATTGATCAGAACCGGCGCGGCGAACTCGCCTGCCGGCGTGCTCACATGCCACTTCCCGCCCTTGCGCTCCAGCCCCTGGATCTGAGCATTGCAGACAATCTCGCTGCCATTGCGCTTAAGCCCGCGCATATAGCCTTGGTGGATGGCGTTCACATCCAGCGCCAGCGCATTGGGATCCAGGAAGGCCGCCGCCAGATAGTCCCGGCGCAAGGCGGGGATCTGCGCCACGGCTTCGCCCGCGCTGATCAGCTTGATCTCCGGAGAAAGCTCCTGGACGTCCTTAAGGCCGGTCTCCAGCGCCTCCATCTGATCTTCGCGGGCAATGAAGAACAGGCCGTGCGGGCGGCTCAGCGGGATATCGCTGAAGCCTTCAGGCGGCCCGGTCAGGAACCCAAAGCCCGACTTGGCGAGCGCCCGGATGATGCGCGGCCCATAAGCCTCCGTATAGACCGCCACGGACCGGCCCGTGGTGTGGTAGCCGGGTTGGCTTTCCATCTCCAGAACGATCACCGAATGGTGATCCGACAGCCAGTTGGCGCAAGACGTCCCGCCAATGCCGGCCCCCGCAATTAGAAAATCTGCCTCTTTCATCACGCCCGTCCTTCTTGCTTCTTGCAGCGAAGTCTAGTCCGGGGCACGGCGCGCACGCAAAAGAAAAGCGGCCCCCGTTTGGGAGCCGCTTTCCGCGTCAATTGCTTAGATGACTTAAGCTCTTAGTAGTACACCTTCACCCGGTGGCAGCGGCGCTTGTAGATGGCTTTGTAGCGGTAGCCGTAGGAGTAGTGGTCCCAGACCTTGCGGTGGCCCACCTT
>JBCDIP010000007.1:0-18160 GCA_038748855.1 Pseudomonadota bacterium | reverse complement strand
CCCCCCCCCCCCCGCCCCCCCCCCCGCCGGTACTCCCCTGCCCCGACGACCCGCCATGTTCACGGTCACGGTGAAGATGTCTTTGAGGTACATGTGCACCGGATCAGTAATCTCGCCCGGCGCAAAGGCTGCGCTCGGCGTTGCTGGTGTCAGCAGCACATCCACATCCTCATAGGCCTGCTCAAAGTCGCGCTTGATGAGCGTGCGCACCTTTTGGGCGCGCAGATAGTAGGCATCATAATAGCCCGCAGAGAGCACATAGGTGCCGATCAGTACCCGACGCTTCACCTCCGGCCCGAAGCCCTCAGAACGGGTTTTCTCGTACATGGCGATCACGTCATCATCGGGCACGCGCAGGCCATAGCGCACCCCGTCATAACGGGCGAGGTTCGAGGAGGCTTCCGCCGGGGCCACAATGTAATAGGCCGGCAGGGCATATTTCGTGTGTGGTAGCGAAACATCCTTGATCTCAGCGCCGGCTGAGCGCAGCCAGTCGATCCCCTGCTGCCAGAGGGTCTCGATCTCATCGGGCATGCCGTCCAGGCGGTATTCCTTGGGAATGCCCACCTTGAGCCCGCGCACATCGCCTGTCAGTGCTGCCTCATAGTTCGGCACCGGCATATCCACACAGGTTGTGTCCTTGGGATCGGGGCTCGCCATGGAGTTCAGCATGATAGCGCTGTCGCGCACCGTGCGGGTGAGCGGGCCGGCCTGATCGAGCGATGAGGCAAACGCCACGATGCCCCAGCGCGAGCAGCGGCCATAGGTGGGCTTGATGCCCACAAGACCGGTGAGCGCAGCTGGCTGGCGGATGGAGCCGCCGGTATCCGTGCCTGTGGCTGCCACGCACAGGTGTGCCGCCGTGGCCGAGGCCGAGCCGCCCGACGAGCCGCCCGGCACCAGGGGCGCATTGTCCCCGCCGGACCGGCGCCAGGGGTTCACCACGTTGCCGTAATAAGAGGTCTCGTTGGAGGAGCCCATGGCGAACTCGTCCATGTTGAGCTTGCCCAACATCACCGCCCCATCGTCCCACAGGTTTTGCGTGACGGTGGATTCGTATGTGGGCTCAAAGCCATCCAGGATGTGGCTGCAGGCCTGTGTGTGGACGCCTTCGGTGGCGAAAAGGTCCTTAATGCCGAGCGGAATGCCTTCCAGCGCCCCGCCCTCGCCCTTGGCCAGCTTGGCATCGGAGGCATCGGCCATGGCGCGGGCCTTGTCGTGGGTCACCGTGATGTAGGCGTTCAGCGCCGGGTTGGAGGTGTCGATCGCCTCCAGATAGGCGTCGGTGATTTCCCTGGATGTGAAGTCCTTAGCCCGCAGGCCCTCGCGCACTTCGGCGAGGTTCAAATCTGTTAAGTCACTCATGGTGCTTACTCGACCACCTTGGGCACCAGATAGAAGTGCTCTTCATTGGCCGGCGCGTTGGCGATCACCTTGTCCGGGCACTCCCCGTCGGCCACCTCGTCATCGCGCATCTTCATGCTCATTTCCACCACCGAGGTCATGGGCTCCACGCCCTCCACATTCACCTCATTGAGCTGTTCCACCCAATCCAAGATCGTGTTGAGTTCGCCTTCAATGGCGTGCGCTTGGTCATCGCTCACCGATATGCGCGCGAGCTTGGCGATACGCCGAACGGTCGCCTCATCTACGGCCATGTCTCTAACTCCAGTGGTGGGAAACGGCAGCGCCTTCAGCGGCGATACCAAATCAAGGCGATCTGATACCACCGCCGGGTGCGCACCGCAACGGCAACGATGGGCGCTGGGGGCGCTTAGAGATCGATGCTGCCGCCCACTTCCAGCACGCGCACATTGTCCACATCATCGCCCATCTCTGCCAGAAACTTGCTGGCGTCCGGATCGATGATCGGGAAGGTGCCGAAGTGGCACGGCAGGATGGTTTTGAAGTTGAAATAGCGCTTACAGGCAATCGCCGCCTGGCGCGCACCCATGGTGAAGCGGTCGCCGATGGGAACGATGCCGATATCGGGGGTATGAAACTCCTCAATCAGCGCCATGTCGGAGAACATGTTGGTGTCGCCCATGTGATAGAGCGTCGGGATGCCGTCGCCCTCAAACACCAGGCCGTTGGGATTGCCCAGATAGATCGGCGTGCTGCCGTCCATGGTGGACGAGGAGTGATTGGCGTCCGTGAAGGTCACCTTGAAGGCGCCGCAGTCCAAGGTGCCGCCATGGTTGGCCGGGTTGATGTTTTCGGCCCCCTTGCCTTGCAGCCACATGCAGAGCTCAAAATTGGCCAGCAGCATGGCGCCGGTGCTTTTGCAGATGTCCGCCGCATCGCCCACATGGTCATCATGGCCGTGGGTCAGCGCCACATGGGTGCAGCCAGCAGAGGCCTCTTCCAGAGTGCCCTCATAAACCGGGCTCCCGCTGATGAACGGGTCGATCAAAATCACCGCACCGTCAATCTCAACCCGATAGGCCGCATGGCCCAGCCACGTAATCTTCATCTCTGCCACTCCTGTCTTAAGCATTTTTGTTCCCACAAGCTTACGGCCTTTGCAGCGATAATCAACGGTTTGCTTTGTTCGGCCCCTGGCCTTAAACAGCGTTTCATGAGCGCGCCCGATATATCCATTGAGGCCCTGGCCGGCACGTTGAAGCCCGGCCAGCGCCTGCTGGGCCTTGATCTTGGGACCAAGACCATCGGGATTGCGGTGTCCGACGTGATGCGTTCGATTGCAACGCCGCGGGAAACCTGGAAACGGGTGAAGTTCACCCAGGATGCTGAACACCTTCTCGCCATCGCTGACGAGGAAGACGCCGGCGGCTTTGTGCTGGGCCTTCCCATCAATATGGACGGCAGCGAAGGGCCGCGGGCCCAGTCGACTCGGGCCTTTGCCCGGAACCTGCGGGGCAAGACCGATCTTCCCATTGCCTATTGGGATGAACGCCTGTCCACCTCCGCGGTGACCCGCACTCTGCTGGAGGCCGACAGTTCCAGGGCCAAGCGGGCCGAAGTGGTGGATAAAATGGCGGCCGCCTATATCCTTCAAGGCGCGCTGGACCGCATGCAGAACCTATAGGAGAGAGCTGAATGAGTGCCGTGACCCCGTCTACCCTGCAGCATCTGGCCCTTGAGGTGTCCGATACGGAGCGCTCGATTGAGTTCTACCGGCAGTTCCTTGGCATGAAAGTGACCGAGCGCCACAAGGCCGGTGAGGTTGCCGGCATCCCTGTGGATCTCACGTTCATGCGGCTTGGCCGGCGCCACCATGACCTGGTGATCATGCACAATCCAGCGAAGACCTATACACCGCGCCCCAAGAACCCCATGGATGATGCTGAGGGCATTCCCGCCTTCCACCACTATGCCTATGAGTGCCCGGACCGGGAGAGCTTCCTTGGCGTGCTGGAGCGGGCCAAGGCGCTCGGCCTTGAGATCGTCCGCGGGCCGGTGGTGCACAGCCCCTGGGACCCGCGGGGCGACGGGTCGTGGGGCGAAAATGAGAGCTTCTATGTGCTGGACCCGGACAATCACCGCATTGAGATCTTCTGCGATCTGGCCACCATCGATACAGACGGGACCTACATCAATGCCGCCGGCGAACGGATTGAAGGGGCCAAGGCTGAGGAAATCTGACGCTGCCGGTGAGCCAGATGCGCACCCTTGATGTTCCTGTCCTGATCGTCGGCGCCGGGCCCACCGGCCTGCTCACGGCCAACCTGTTGGGCACCTATGGTGTTGAGGCCCTGGTGGTTGAGCGCAATGAGGGCCTTTCCGATCATCCCAAGGCGATCCTGCTGGACGATGAGGGCCTGCGCGCCCTTCAAGCCGCGGGGCTGGCCGAAGAGATCTCCGCCAAGGTGATCGCCGGCTATGGCGCGCGCTATTACGCCCCGGACGGGACCTGCTTTGCCAAAGTGGAGGCGCCGATCACCGAGCACGGCTATGCGCGGCGCAATGCCTTCCTGCAGCCTGATCTGGAGCGGGCGCTGCTGGCGGGTTTGGAACGGTTTCAAAAGGTTAGCGTGGCTTTTTCGAGCAATTTGGAGAGTTTTCAAGACTTAGGCGGCGGTGTGGAGGCGAGCGTCTCCACCACTGAAGGCCCGCTAACCGTCCGTGCGCAGGTGCTTTTGGCCTGCGATGGGGGTCGCAGCTCGGTGCGGGAGCATTTAGGGCTCGCCATGCCAGGGCGCACCGACAGCCGCGATTGGGTGGTGGTGGATACGGTGAATGACCCTGACGGCGACCGGTTCTCCAAGTTCTTTTGCGATCCGGCACGGCCCATGGTCTCCATTCCCGCGCCAGGGGGCGGGCGGCGGTATGAGTATATGATCTTGCCCGGCGAAGACCCTGCCGCCCTCAGCACGCGCGCGCGCGTACGCGAAACGCTCTCCAGGTTCCGCACGATCCCTGATGAGGATATGACGCGGGCGGTGGTCTACACCTTCCATGCCCGGGTGGCTGAGCGGCTTCAGGTTGGGCGCGTGTTGCTGCTTGGCGATGCGGCTCATCTGTCGCCGCCCTTTGCCGGCCAGGGCATGAATGCCGGCCTGCGCGATGCCTTCAATGTTGCCTGGAAGGTGGCGCGCTTCATTGAGGGCCGCAGCTCTGAAGCGATCCTGGACACGTATGAGCAAGAGCGGCGCGGGCCGATTGAAGAAATGATCGATTATGCGGTCTCGCTTGGGGAGATCGTGATGCCTGTGGGCGGGTTTGACGAGGCCGCCCGGGCGCGGATCCTGGAGGCCTTGGTGCCGTCCGGAGGGGCGATGCAGCCCAAGCCTCAGGCGGCGTATACGGAAGGCTGGCTGTTGCCCGGGCTGGGTGAGGATCAGTCGCTGCTGGGCCGCCCCCTGCCCCAGCCGGTGGTGCGCGGCGCGGAGGGGGAGATGCGCTTGCTGGACGATCTGCTCGGAAATGACTTTGCGGTAATCGCAGTGGGCGTGGATGCGCAAGAGATCGACCCGGCCCAGCTCGCCGCGTTGGCGCCAAATACGCTCCATCTCCAGCCTCCGGATGCGCCTCAGGCGCCGAACCAGCTGCTGCTGGTGCGCCCGGACCGGTTTATCGCCGCACAGATCGATCCTGGCCGGGTTGGGGAGGCGGTAGCCCTGGTTGCCACTTTTTAGTTGCATTACATGCCACCAAATAGGATGACTATCCGAACGAACCCATTTTCGCGTAAAGCGCTGATCTGACGGAGCAATTCGGGCTATTTGGCCCTGAGGGGTGACTTTGCCGTTTGCCCGCCGCACTCATCTCCGTCACGCCGCGCCCTTGCGCACGCGAGGGCTCATAGCCGGGACCGTTCCTTTGGCTCAGAAGGTCCTCGCGTGCGCAAGGACGCCGCTAACCCGCCTTCAACAGATCCTTCAGCGCCACATCCGGATCGGCCAGCTGCTCCGCCGTGGGGTTCACCCCGCGCTCCATCATCATCTGGCAGAAGCGCACATCGCGCGCGATCGCAGCACCCTGTCCTAAGCCGGCCACGCCCCGAAGCTCGCCGCCCTGCAGGCTGAAATAGACCACAGCGCCCTCACCCACAGACCCGCGGGAGATAACCGTGTCAAATTCGTTGGGAAAGCCCGCCGTCTGCAGGTTCCAGTCATACTGGTCCGACCAGAGCCAAGGCACCGGATCATAGACCCGCTCCTCACCTCGAATGGTGCGCGCCAGATTGGCCGGCTGAAGGTTTGCATTCTGATAGGATTCAAGGCGCACATGCTTGGCATAGCGCGGGAAGAACGCCGCCGCACAGTCGCCTGCCGCGTAAACGCCGGCCTCAGAGGCGCGGCCGAACTCGTCTGTGACGATGCCATTGTCCACCGTCAGCCCGGCCTGTTCGGCCAGCTTAACGTCCGGCGCGATGCCAATCCCCACCACCACGGCATCCACGGCCAGCTCGCTGCCATCTTCAAAGACAACAGCCTCCACGCGAGAGCCCCCGCGGAAGCTGGCAATGCGCACATTGGTGCGGATCTCCGTGCCCTTATCGGCATGGACACCCGCCACATCAGCGGCAGTTTCAGCTGGAAGAGAGCGCGCCAGGATGCGGTCAAAGCCCTCCAGAACGGTCACGGCGCAGCCGCACTGGCGGGCACTCGCCGCCACTTCAAGGCCGATGAACCCTCCCCCGACAATGGCAAGATGGGCCCCCTCTTTGAGTTCGGTGGAGACCGCAGCTGCGTGCTCCGCCGTTCTCAACAGATGCACGCCTTCAAGATCGCCGCCTGGGATCGGCAGGCTCTTCGCCACGCCGCCTGTGGTGAGCACCAGATGGTCGTAGGTGAGGCTCGCCCCATCGCTCAGGCTCACGGTCCGGGCGCTCACGTCCAGCGCTTCGGCCCGGCAGTTCGCCACGAAGGTAATGTTATGCTGGCGGTAAGCCTCCTCATCGGCCAGCATCACATCGTCCACGGACGCTTCGCCCTTCAGCACAGCCTTGGACAAGGGCGGGCGCTCATAGGGCAGCAACGGCTCTTCGCCCACCAGGGTGATGTCTCCCTCAAATCCCTGCTCGCGCAATGCCCGGGCGGTGCGCCCGCCGGCTTGGCCTGCGCCAATAATCACCACATGTTCCATGGGTCTCAAGTGCCTAGAGTGTTCAGCGTTAAACGTGCGGCGTCATAGACCGTCAAAACGGCCCGCAGCAAGGGCAAAATACCCCGCCGCACGTTCAATAAAACTCACCTCCGCGCCGGTCAGTTGCGGTAGGCGGGCTCCTCATCATCCAAGATGGTCCGCAGTTCGCTGAAGTGCATCTTGCCCTGGTCGGGATAGCTCTCGATCTCACGGGCGGTCTTTTCGGCCACCTCATCGGAGAGCACGCGCAAGGTCTTCTGGGTCCACAGCGCCTTGATGTAGGTCTCAGCGGCCCGCTCGAAATAGTACATGCGGTTGAAGGCATCAGCCACCGTGCTGCCGATCACCAGAACGCCGTGATTGCCCATGATCATGACCTTCTTGGAAGGGTCGGTGAGCATGGCCGCGCAGCGCTCGCCCTCTTCCTCAAAGGCGAGGCCGTTATAGTCTTCATCCACAACGGTGCGGTTGAAGAAGATGGCCGTGTTCTGATCGATCGGCGGCAAGGTGCTGTCCGCCAGGCTGGCCAGAACCGTGGCGTAGATCGAATGCACGTGGATAACGCAGCGCGCATGGGAGCAGCGCCGGTGGACTGAGCCATGCAGGCCCCACGCGGTGGGGTCCGGCGCGTCCGGGTGCTCCATGGTGGCGGCATCGTTCGCGTCCAGCAGCAGGAGGTCTGACGCCTTGATCCGGCTGAAATGCTGCTGATTGCGGTTCATCAGGAACTGGGTGCCGTCATCGTTCACGGCCAGGGAGAAGTGGTTGGCCACGCCCTCATGCAGATTGAGGCGGGCGGTCCACCGAAACGCGCAGGCCAGATCGACGCGCTCTTCGGGGAAATCGGCGGTGTTCTTACCAAACTCGACTTTGCGTACTTCCGACATGATGGCTTCCTTTTGGCTGAAGGGTGGAGCGAAGATATCGTCAAGCAAGGGCCTTCGGCAAGGCCTCTTCAAAGGCGTCCAGATCGGCCGGCAAGCCCGCGCTGACTCGGATACAACGGTCCTGAGGCGCAACGCCGGGCATGCGCACGAAGATGTCCTGTTCGATCAGCCTGGCCAGAACGGAACGGGCATAATCGCCGTCTTTGCCGCAATCTATGGCGACGAAGTTGGAAGCCGAGGGCAAAGCGTAAAGGCCGTTGGCCTGGGCAATGGCGGAGATGCGCCCGCGCGCCTTCGCCACCTTCTCAACCACCTCCGCGAGGTAAGCGTCATCGTCCAGGGCTGCGAGCGCGCCGATCTGTGCCACCCGGTTGACGCCGAAATGGTTGCGGATCTTATCGAAGCCCTGGATCAGCTCAGCTTCGCCCATGGCATAACCGATGCGCGCGCCGGCCATGCCGCGGGCCTTAGAGAAGGTCCTGAACCGCAGCACCTTTGCGTTCGTCACATCCAGCGGCGGCACGGTGCCTTCGGGCGCAAACTCGCTATAGGCTTCATCCAGGATCAGGACGGCACCGTCCGGCACATTGGCGATCATCTCCTCCATCACGGTGCTGTCCCACCAGGTGCCCATAGGATTGTCCGGATTGGAAATGTAGATAAGGCGCGCGCCAGAGCTCTTGGCCAGATCGATCAGAGCGTCCGGATCCTCCCGGTCGTCTTTGTAGGGAACCGTCAGCAGCTCGCCGCCATAGCCGGCCACATGGAAGTTGAACGTGGGGTAAGCGCCAAGCGACGTCACCACCTTCACGCCCGGTTCCACGAACATGCGGGCCACATAGCCTAAAAGGCCATCGATCCCCTCACCCACCACGATGTTCTGAGGGGCAACACCATGATAGGCGCTGAGCGCCTGTTTCAGGTCGTGGTTCTCCGGGTCGGCATACATCCAAACCTGGCTTGCGGCCTCCTGCATGGCCTCAATGGCTTTTGGAGATGGTCCGAACACGCTTTCATTGGCGCCAATGCGGGCGCGGAAGCACTGGCCTCTGGCGCGCTCCTGGGCTTCCGGGCCCACGAAAGGTACGGTGGATGGCAATGAAGCCACCAGGGGTGTGAAGTACTTCGCACTCATCTCAACTGATCCTCAAGTCGCTTGTTCTTGTCTTCTGCTGCTGCCTTGGCGCCTCAGGTGTGGCGCACGATGGTGTAGAGCTCGTTCTGGAACCACAGTCCGCCATGTTCTGCAAGCTTGCGGCGCGTGGCCTCCACGTAGCTGCCGTCTGCAATGGCCGCTTCCAGGCGTTCATCGTCAATCTGGGCCACATAAACCGCTGCGTTCCAGGCCGCCAGCAAAGTGGAGGTGCCGATGCCGGAAGGCTGCGCGGAGATCTCGCTCGGCAGGGTGTGCATGCCGTACTTGAAGATGGCCTCGTTATGGGCCGCCTCTTCAAGGGAACAGGTGGCGGCAATGGCCGGGTAGGACGTCTTCAGCTCATCCCACAGCATGTGGCGATTGGTTTGAAACGGGTTCTCGTCCGGCCACACCTCGCGCACGATCTCGAGGCCCGGATCATTGCCATGGGAGTGGACCCCGATCAGGCGCCCGCCAACGCTCAAAGCTTTGGCTAGCGGTGCCACCACATTGCGCACCTTGAACTTGGGCTCCACCCGCGCCCGGTAAGGCTGGGAGGCGACAACAAGGTCGAAGTCCGCCCGCTTTTCGCCTCTGTGGGGGATCACATCGTTAAGCACGAACTTCTGGTCTTTGCGGTAGATCACCAAAACCGTTGGGGTGGTGTAGACGGGATTGCCGGTCTTCTCGCTGGCAGAGGCTTGCCAATAGCTGGCGATCTGGCGCTGCATATTGGTGATCTGCTCCTCAAACTGGTGGGAATGCTCGCCCTCCAGCTCCAGAACGATCCAGTTGATGGCCATGTCGTCGCCCTTGCCCTGCAAAGAGAGCCAAGGGGCCTGGTAGTAATAGAGGTTGGTGGCCACGAACACGGTCATGGGGTGCTCGTAGAGCCGGTCGGGCAGCTTTTCCAGGCAGAGCCGCACATCTTCCAGGCTGATCTCCTTGCCGCAGATGTAGAAGGGAATGTTGGGATAGCGGCAATGCATGGTGCGCATCACCCGCACAAGCACGGTGCCATCGCCCATGCCGGCATCGAACAGGCGCAAGGCGGGAGGAGATGGCCGCACATGGTCAAACTCTGCGCCCACGCGCTCAGACGTCTCCCACTTCTCCGAGCAGGTGTTCACAAACAACAGGTATTTCTGGCGGTTATCGTAGAACCGGAACGGGGTGTTTGACGACATGGTCTCCTCGGGGCGGCGCGGCGCGGCGGCCACCGTTTGTGTAGCAAACTCTGGGGGCAAAAGTCGTTCGAATTTTTCCGACTGCGCAAACGAGCAATTAACTGCCAATTGCTACACTGATGCAACTTGGGATGAGGAACCGGGGGCAGAACAACCATGACACAGCACGTCCTAGCTGACGATGTAGCCGAAGCCGAAGTCTTAGACCGGCGCAACGCTGAGCAAGACCGCGAACGCTTTGTGGGGCGGGTCGTATCGTGTGACGGGGCGTTTGCCATCATCCATGCCGATGCCGTGGATATGGGCCCTGGTGCTGCGTCCTACTGGTCCATCGGTCGGCTGATTTCGATCGATGTGGGCAACAAACGCATCGTGGGCCTGGTGTTCAATGTAGACCTGGTGGAGGCCGACTGGGCCAAAGACGCCAATAACGTCCTGCGCATCAAGGCCGAACTGGTTGGCGAAGTCTCAGATGACGAGCATGGCCGCCAGCATTTTGACCGGGGCATCACAACCTATCCGCATCTGGGGGCCCTCGCCCACAAGATCCGCAAGACCGATCTGGCCGCCGTCCACCACCCCATGGATGATGATGCGGTGAAAATCGGCCGTTTGAGCCAAGATGGCGCCATTGCCGCGGTTGTGTGCGTGGAGAAGCTGCTCAGCCGCCACTTTGCCGTTGTGGGCACCACCGGGGTGGGCAAGTCTTCCACGGTGGCGCTGCTGCTGCGCCAGGTGATTACGGTGAAGCCGGACCTTCGGGTTTTGATGTTTGACCCGCACAATGAATATTCCAACGCGTTTGCCGACTGCTCGGTGACCATCGACAACGCCACGCTGGATCTGCCCTTCTGGCTTTTCCAGCATGAGGAGTTCGCTGAAGTTGTCTTCCGCGGCCGTCCCCGTGTTGAAGAGGAAGTGGGCGCGCTGGGCGATCTGATCGCTATCGCCAAGAGCAATTTTGCCTCCAAACGGCAGCAACCCAACGCGCTGGTGAAGCGTGTTCTGGATGCAAACCCCAACAGCGGCATCACCGCCGACACGCCTATCCCTTATCGGATGTCCGATCTCTTCGCGTTGATCGAAGAGGAAATCGGCCAGCTGGAAGGCCGTTATGACCGGGTCAAGCTGCGCTCTTTGAAGAACCGGCTGGATGCGCTGGTCAACGATCCGCGCTACCGGTTCATGTTTGCCGCGCGCACCATTGAGGACAATCTGTTCGACGTGGTGAGCCAGGTGTTCCGCTTTCCCCACGACAACCGCCCGATCACCATTCTGCAGCTGGCCGGCATGCCCACAGAGGTTGTGAACTCAGTGGTCTCCGTGCTCTGCCGGATCGGCTTTGATCTGGCGCTTTGGGGCGATGGGGCCTGCGAAGTGCTGATGCTGTGCGAAGAAGCTCACCGCTACGTGCCGGGAAATGTGGAGCACGGTTTTGCCCCCACTCGCCAGGCCATCTCGCGGATCGCTAAGGAAGGTCGGAAGTTCGGCGCCTATCTGGGTGTGGTCACCCAAAGGCCCGGCGAATTGGATGCAACGATCCTGTCGCAATGTTCAACCGTGTTCGCCATGCGGCTTGCCAATGACCGGGACCAGGAGATTATCCGTTCGGCTATTGCGGATTCTTCGGTGGGCACCATCAGCTTTCTCTCCTCCATCGGCAACCGGGAGGCGATTGCCTTCGGCGAGGCCGTGATGACGCCCATGCGGATCAAGTTTTCTGACCTGCCATATGAACATGTTCCCCGCGCGCCGCTCTTTGAGCACGCTGCGCACCGCGATGACACTCAGCCCGGGGCGCATGTGGATCTGTCGCTCATCATCGACCGCATGCGTGCGATGAACCGGAATGTTGTGGGGGCTTAAAAACCTCCGCGTTCCTGCGAAAGCAGGAACCTTTTCAGCCAGGATGTAGATGTGAGTTATGGACCCCTGCCTGCGCAGGGGATCGGAACCCGTGTCTCCGCGTCCTTGCGAAAGCGAGGACCTTATCTGCCAGGATGACGATGTGAGATATGGGCCCTCGCTTTCGCAAGGGCGCGGCTATGCCGCTTCGGCGAGCTTAACCAGATACTTCAAGATCGTATGGCTGCCTGAGAGCCGGTCCTTGGGCTCTTCCCACATACGGCGCACCACCAGCGCGTGGTCGGGTCTGAGCTTCACATAGCCCTCGCCCTTGTTGATGTACTCCACAAGGCCTGACGGGTTGGCGAAGGTATCGTTCCGGAAACGGATGACGGCTCCCTTGGGCCCGGCATCCACGCTCGCCACATTTGCCCGGCGGCAGAGCAGTTTGATGGCGACGATCTCCAACAGATGCTCAACTTCCTCCGGCACCGGCCCGAAGCGGTCGCGCAGTTCTGCGCCAAAGCCGTCAATCTCCTGCTGCTCCTCAAAGTCAGCCAGGCGCCGGTAGAGCCCCATGCGCACTTGGAGGTCGTCGATATAGCTTTCGGGCAGCAGCACCGATGTGCCCACGTTGATGGTGGGCGACCATTTCTCTTCGCCCTCATCTTCGCCGCCCCCTTGGCGCAGCGAGGCGACGGCCTCTTCCAGCATTTCCTGATAGAGCTCAAAGCCCACCTCGCGGATGTGGCCGGATTGCTCCTCGCCGATCAGGTTGCCGGCGCCGCGAATGTCCAGATCGTGGCTGGCGAGCGAGAAGCCTGCGCCCAGGGAGTCCAGTGATTGCAGCACCTGCAGGCGCTTCTCAGCCGCAGGGGTCAGCACCTTGCCCGCCGGCACGGTCATAAGCGCATAAGCCCGCTGCTTGGAGCGGCCCACCCGGCCGCGCAGCTGATAAAGCTGAGCCAGGCCGAACATATCCGCCCGGTGCACCACCAGGGTATTGGCGCTGGGGATGTCGAGGCCTGATTCCACGATCGTCGTGGAGAGCAACACATCATAAGCCCGGTCGTAGAAGGCGCTCATCACGTCTTCCAACTGCCCCGGCGCCATGCGGCCATGGGCGATACCGACTTTCACTTCCGGCACGCGCTCTTTCAGGAACTCGGCAATCTCAGCGATATCGCTGACCCGTGGCACCACGAAGAAGCTCTGACCGCCGCGGAAATGCTCACGCAGCAGGGTTTCGCGGATGGTCACCGGATCAAAGGGCGAGATGAAGGTGCGCACTGCCAGACGGTCAAGCGGCGGAGTAGCGATGAGGGACAGTTCGCGCACGCCCGACAACGCCAATTGAAGCGTCCGCGGGATCGGCGTGGCCGTGAGGGTCAGCACATGCACATTGGCCCGCATTTCCTTCAGACGCTCTTTATGTTTGACGCCGAAATGCTGCTCTTCATCGATGATGAGGAGACCCAAATCGCGGAACTTCAGACCATCGGACAAGAGGGCGTGTGTGCCCACGACGATGTCCACCTGCCCGTCGGCCAGGCCCTTCTTGGTCTCGTTGATTTCCTTGCGGGTCACCATGCGCGAGGCCTGCTCGATGCGGATGGGATAACCACGGAAGCGTTCTTGGAACGTGGCATAGTGCTGGCGCGCCAGGAGCGTTGTGGGCACGACGATGGCCACTTGCTTGCCCGCCATGGCCGCCACAAAGGCTGAGCGCAGAGCCACTTCGGTTTTGCCGAAGCCCACATCGCCGCAGACCAGCCGGTCCATGGGCCGCCCGCTCATCAGATCTTCTTCCACCGCATCGATCGCGGCGGCCTGATCATCGGTTTCCTGGAAATTGAAGCGGGCGCAGAACTCGCCGTATTCATCCGGAACCTGCATCACCTCGCCTGAGCGCAGCTCGCGGGCGGCGGCGGTTTTGATGAGCTTTTCAGCAATATCGCGGATGCGCTTTTTCAGTTTGGCCTTGCGGGCCTGCCAGGAACCACCGCCCAAGCGATCCAGCTGAGCGCCGGCCTCATCGGAGCCGTAACGCGACAGAAGCTCGATGTTTTCAACCGGCAGGAACAGCCGGTCCCCGCCATGATAGGTGAGAAAGAGGCAGTCATGCGGCGCGCCTTGCACTTCGATGGTGCGCAGGCCCTCAAACCGGCCAATGCCGTGGTCCACATGCACCACCAGATCGCCGGGCACGAGAGAGGACAATTCGGCAATGAAATCAGTAGCCCGGCGCTGTTTTCGCGTCCGGCGTATGAGCCGGTCGCCAAGGATGTCCTGCTCGGAGATTACCGCCAGATCAGGGGTCTCAAAGCCGGCTTCCAGGCCCAGCACCACGGCGCTCACCGTGCCCGGTTTGCCGCCGATCACGTCATCCCAAGTGGCCGCCTCGGCAATCTGGTTGACCCCGTTTTCGCGCAAGATTCCGCTGAGGCGTTCCAGCGAGCCGCGGCTCCAGCACGCCACAACCACGCGCTTGCCGGCTGCTCCTTGCGCAGCGGCATGGTCGCGGAAGGCGGCGAAGACGTTGCCGCCCTCCTCTGCCCGTTCAGAGGCAAAGGTGCGGGCGACCTTGCCCTCAACCGAGATCACCGGTGCCGTTTCCGTGGAGGGCGGCTCAAACGGTGTGAAATGGTAACAGCAGCTCGCAGCCGCCAGTTTGCCCGCCCACTCCTCGGCGCTCAGATAGAGCTCCTCAGGTGGGAGTGGCTTATAGGGCGCAGCGCCAAAAGTATCATGCTCCAGGGCATCAAGCCTTGCCTGATAGAAATCCTGGATCTGTTCCTGCCGGGCAGATGCGGCCTCATCGGAGGCGTGATCGAAGGAGATGGCGAGCCAGTCGGTGTAGTCGAACACGCTATCCATGGTCTCATGAAAGAGGGGCAGCCAATGTTCCATGCCATCATAGCGGCGCCCGGCACTCACCGCTTCGTAGAGCGGATCTGAGGAGGTGACCCCGCCGAACCTGGCCGCATAGCCTGTGCGGAACGTGGCGATGGCCTCAGGGGTAAGCAGCAGCTCTCCGGCGGGCAACAGCTCAAGGCGCTTCAACTGACCGGTTGTGCGCTGGGTTTCCGCATCGAAGCTGCGGATCGATTCCAGCGTATCGCCAAAGAAATCAAGCCGAACGGGCTCGGCCGTTCCGGGGGCATAGATGTCCACAATTCCGCCGCGGATCGCGTAGTCGCCGGGGTCCACCACCGTGCCGCTGCGTGTGAACCCGTTTTGAGCCAGAAAGGCTTGCAGCTTGTCGATGTCGACCATTTGGCCGGGCACTGTGGACCAGGCCGTACTCTCAATCATCTGGGCAGGCGGAACCCGCTGCAGGGCTGCGTTCATGGTGGTGAAGAAGACCACGGGCGGGCCCTTCTCTCCGCTGATCGCGCGCAATCTGGAAAGCGCGGCCACCCGCTGGGCCACGATCTCAGCACGGGGGCTCACCCGGTCGTAGGGCAGACAGTCCCAAGCCGGCAGGCTGACAATCTCGATTTCCGGCGCAAAAAAGGCGAAAGCCTCCGCCAGAGCGCTGAGGCGGCGGTCGTCACGGGCGACATGCAGAAAGGCACGCCCGCTGCCCGCAACGCGCGGATCGGCACCTGCGGCGCGCACCAGGTCGGCCAGCACCAACGCATCGTAGCCCTCAGGCGCGCGCGCAATGGTGACGGAGCCGCCGGCCTTTATGATTTGGTCGATTTTCATGTGCCGCTTGAGGTCAGGAATAGTCGGCTGGTTTGTAAGAGAAGCTGAGGATGGATGCCATAAGTTTTGTATCAAACTCCGGTGTGACCGGCTCATGCCCCATGAGCCAAGCCGTCAGGGTGGGGTCGGGCAGCGCGATTATGGCTTCCAACTCATCCACCTCGGCCTCTGTGAGTTCTCCAATCACTTTTTGTACGTAGCCGCCCAGCACCAGATCCATTTCCTTGGTGCCGCGGTGGGAGGCGCGGTAGATCAGTTTGCGACGACGGTCGTCAAGCGCTGGGGCTTGGCTCATGTGGAGGACTCCAGTTCTCGTATTGACCCTTCTCATAGGCGCTGTAGGCTTTAGGGTCTACCCGCATATGGTACGGTTGAAATGGACATTGCGATCATCGGTTGGGGATCGTTGATTTGGGACTTGGAGATCCTGGAACCCCAGGTGGATCCGCGCTGGCAGCGCGGTGCCGGCCCCGCTTTGCCGCTTGAGTTCTCGCGGGTCTCACCCAAACGCAAGAAAGCCCTGGCGCTTATCGTTGACCCCGACCACGGCACCTCGTGCGCCACCAGCCTGGTGGTGAGCCGGCGCACGAGCCTTGAAGAGGCGGTGGCGGATCTCGCCGCACGCGAGCGCGCGCCCTTGGAGCGGATTGGGTATGCCTCCTCCAGAGGGATCTGGCGCTCAAACGTGGACGGGGTGGCGGAGCGCTTTGAAGCCTGGTTCGATGCCTCCGGCTTCAACGGCGCGGTGTGGACCGACTTGCCGGGCAATTTCCACGAAGAGACGGGCACGCCCTACTCACTTGATGCGGCGATCGCCTATCTAAAGACCCTTGAAGGTCTCTCGCTGCTGGAAGCTAAGCGCTACATTGAGCTGGCGCCTAAAGAAACCATGACGGCCTTGCGCCAGAAACTCGCTGAAGAGGCCTGGTGGGCCGATGTCCCTCTTCACCGCGAACTGGATGAGGCCAGTTGATGCGGCCGGAGATCCTCAATCCGGTGTTCGCCAGTGCGACCACCCTGCCCGGCGTCGGCCCCAAGCTGATCAAGACCTTGGGCCGCCTGTTTGGCTTGCCGGACGCCCCTGGCGTTGAGGCCAAGGTCGCCGATCTCATCTGGCACTTGCCCTCCGGCGTGATTGACCGCAGCCTGCAGCCCCCCATTGCCGAGGCCCCGGAAGGCCAGATCGTCACGTTGAAGGTGACCGTCGAACGCCATAAACCGCCGCCCCGCCATAACCGGCGTGTGCCTTACAAGGTGGAATGCCACGATGAGAGCAGCGGTATCACGCTCGTGTTCTTCAACGCCCACGGCGATTTCCTGCGCCGCCAATTGCCGGACGATGAAGTGCGCTACATTTCCGGCAAGGTGGAATGGTTCAACAACAAACCCCAGATGGTCCATCCTGATCACATGCTGTCGGAAGAGGAATTCGCCGACATGCCCATGATCGAGCCGGTGTATCCTATGACGGCCGGGCTGTCGCCGAAGACCTTTCGCCGGGCAACGGATGTGGCGGTTGGCCTTATGCCGCCGCTTGAGGAATGGCAGGACGAGGCTTGGCTCAAGAAGCGCGGCTGGGTGGGGTTCCAACCTTCCTTGGTCGCAGCCCATGCGCCGCAAAGCGGGGCAGATGTCTTGGCCGAGGCCCCTCACCGTTCACGGCTTGCTTATGACGAGCTCCTGGCCAACCAGCTGGCACTCGCCCTGGTGCGCCGACAGATGAAGAAGGCCAGAGGCCGATCCTTGCGAGGGACCGGTAAGGCGCGCGAGGCCGTGCTTGCCGCCCTGCCCTATAGCCCCACGCGCTCCCAAGCCGAGGCTGTCTCAGAGATCCTGGCAGACATGGCCTCAGAAGACCGCATGCTGCGCCTGCTGCAAGGCGATGTGGGCTCCGGTAAAACGCTTGTGGCGTTGCTGGCTCTGCTGAGCGCCGTTGAAGCCGGGGCACAAGGCGCGCTGATGGTGCCCACTGAGATCCTGGCCCGCCAGCATCTGGCCACCTTGAGCGACATGTGTGCGCCTGCCGGCGTCAGGGTGGCGCTCCTGACCGGCCGGGAAAAGGGCAAAGTCCGCGCTGAAATCCTGGAGCGCCTGGCGAGTGGTGAGATCGACATTCTGGTTGGAACCCATGCGCTCTTTCAGGCCGGGGTGGAGTTCGCTGACCTAGGCCTTGCCGTGATCGACGAACAACACCGGTTCGGCGTCCACCAGCGCCTGGCGATCCAATCCAAAGCGGCGGGAAAGGCCGATGTGCTGGTGATGACCGCCACGCCCATCCCGCGCACTCTATCGCTCACGCTCTACGGCGATATGGAAGTCTCACGCCTGACCGAGAAGCCGGCGGGCCGCCAGCCGGTGGACACGCGCGTTCTGCCCTCAGACCGGTTGGGCGAGGTCATCGAAGGCGTCGGCCGCGCCATCGCATCGGGAGCGCGGGTCTTTTGGGTCTGTCCACTGGTGGAAGAGAACCAGGATATGGATTGGATTGCCGCCGAAGCCCGACACACGGCTCTGTCCGAGCGCTTTCCCGGTCAAGTGGGCCTTGT
Organism: Pseudomonadota bacterium; assembly: GCA_038748855.1. Classification (GTDB taxonomy): domain Bacteria; phylum Pseudomonadota; class Alphaproteobacteria; order Rhizobiales; family CAJQND01; genus JAAEUE01. The sequence continues at coordinate 297 of JBCDIP010000007.1, read as the reverse complement.
GCATGGGCGCATGAAGGGCGCGGAGAAAGACGAGGTCATGGAGCGGTTTGTGTCAGGTGCCCTCTCCGTTCTGGTGGCCACGACGGTGATTGAGGTGGGGGTTGATGTGCCTGAAGCCACCATCATGGTGATTGAGAACGCTGAGCGCTTCGGGCTTTCCCAACTTCACCAGTTGCGCGGGCGGGTCGGCCGAGGCAGCGGCAAATCCACCTGCCTGCTGCTCTACTCGGGGCCGCTTGGCGAAACGGCAAAAGCCCGGCTTAAAATCATGCGCGAAACCGAGGATGGCTTCCTTAT